>JBAPVZ010000514.1:0-5487 GCA_049283435.1 Candidatus Dormiibacterota bacterium | reverse complement strand
AAGCCGGGGACCTCGACGCGCCGATTCGGGAACGCGTAGGTGGGTCGGTCGTCGAACCCGGCGTCCGGCGACCACTCCATCCGGAGCAGTCGCGAGGTCAGAACGGTGAAGCGGGCGGACCCGCTCCGGACCTGTGCCTCGGGGGCGGCAACGGGTTCGCCGGCCAGCCGGAGGCGTTCCCAGGGAGGCGTGCCGTTGTCGTCGAGCTCGGGGGACCGGTGCACGGCGCGAGTGTAGCGACGGTGTACGGCCCCACGCTCGCGCAGCTGACCCCACACACCCTCTCCGAAGGCGCAGCCCACCTGACGCTAGCGGTGTTCCGGCGCCGACACCTCGCACAGCCATCACTGGTCGCACGAACCCAAGGCACACCGCGCACGACGCCCCGGCGGCCCCGACGGTCGCCCTCGCCGCCTCCTCCTCCCTGGGCCGCCGTCGGGCCGGGCGGAGGGGAACCGTTGGGCCGCCGGCCAAATCCTCCCGGCGGGCCGCAGCACCACCTGTTCGTCGCCGTCGGTGAGACGGTGCTCCGCCACTCGGTGGAGGACGCGCGCGCGTACCACGCGACGACGAACCTGCCGACCCTCTGCCAGCGCCGACCGGCGTCGGTGCTCTGGCCGCCACTGCGCCGCTCCGAACCGGAGGAATCGGAGGAACCGAGGCGAACTGGGCCCGGGACGGGCTGCCGGATCAGGTTGTCCAGGCGACTACTATCAGCGGTCCACCATGGCTCCTCCTCCGCTGGTTTCGGCTCGCGGTCTGCGCAAGGAATTCGGTGATTTCGTCGCCGTCGACGGGATCGACTTCGACGTGCAGCGGGGCGAGGCGTTCGGATTCCTGGGGCCCAATGGGGCGGGCAAGACGTCGACCATGCGCATGATCGGCTGCGTCTCGCCGCGCACCGACGGCGACCTGCAGGTGTTGGGCATGGACCCGACGCACGAGGGGCCGGCCATCCGCTCGCGGCTGGGTGTGGTGCCGCAGGTCGACGCGCTGGATCTCGATTTGTCGGTGCTCGACAACCTGATTCTCTACGGGCGCTACTTCTCGCTGCCCTTCGGAGAGGCGCGCCGCCGGGCCGAGGAGCTCCTCGACTTCGTCGAACTCACGGATCGGGCCAGGCAGAGCGTCGACTCCCTCTCTGGCGGGATGAAGCGGCGGCTCGTCATCGCCCGTGCCCTGATCAACGAGCCGGAGCTGCTCATGCTCGACGAGCCCACCACGGGGCTCGACCCGCAGGCCCGCCACCTGGTCTGGGACCGCCTCTTCCATCTCAGAGAACGCGGTACCACGATCCTGCTCACCACCCACTACATGGACGAGGCGGAGCAGCTGTGCGACCGTCTGGTGGTGATGGACAAGGCGCGCATCATCGCCGGGGGCACGCCGCACGACCTGATCGGGTCCTACTCCTCCCGGGAAGTCGTCGAGCTGCGGCTGGGCGGGGGGTTCGATCTGGTGGCCGAGACCCTGGCCGCCATCGCGCCCCGCGTGGAACGGATGACCGGCCGCGCGCTGCTCTACGTGGACGATGGCGACCAGGCGTTGACCCAGGTTCGCGAGCGGGGCATCGAGCCGGCGACCGCAGTCGTGCGGCGAGGCTCCCTGGAGGACGTGTTCCTGCACCTCACCGGGCGGAGCCTGGCCGAGTGATCGCAACCGCCCGCCCAACGCCGGCCCCCTCGGTCGTGCGTAGCGCCCTGCACGTGATGGAGCACAACTTCCGGCTCTACCGGAGCCGGTGGTGGGTCTCCATGGTCAACAACACCCTCAACCCGGTCGCCTGGCTGGCTGCCATGGGGCTGGGTATCGGCACGCTCGTCGATCGGCACGTGGGGAGCGTGGAGGGCCTCCCCTACCTGGCCTTCATGGCGCCAGGCTTCCTCGCCACCAGCGCCATGCAGATGGGCTGCAATCTGGCCTCCCATCCGATCATGGGCAAGGTGCGCTGGCACGACACCTACGTGTCCGTGCTGGCCACCCCGGCGGGTGTGCCCGGGATCATGCTCGGCGAGTTCGGGTGGATCGCGGTGAGGCTGCTCCAGGGCTCGGCCATCTTCGCCGTCGTCATGGCGCTCTTCGGCGCCGTGCGCTCCCCCTGGGTGATCGCGGCCGCGCCGGTGGCGGCGCTCACCGGCCTGGCCTTCGCGACCCCGATCTCCATCATCAGCAGCGCTGCCCGCAACGACCTCCCCTTCGCCCTCATCTGGACCATCGTCATCTTTCCGATGATGATGTTCGGCGGAGCGTTGTTCCCGGTCAGCCAGCTGCCGGGCGCGTTGCAGGTCCTGGCCTGGGCGCTGCCGCTGGCGCACGGAGTCGCACTGGCGCGGGCGCTCTCCATCGGGGCCGCCACGCCGAGCGCCGCCCTGCTGCATCTCAGCGTTCTCGTCGCGTATGCGCTGGCCGGCGGCATCGTCTCCTACCTCGCCATGCGGAGGAGGTTGGAGCCGTGAGCACGGTACAGGCGGCTCGCCGCGCGGGCGCACACCTGGCTCCCTATGGCGTGGTCGGCGGCGCCACCCACGTCGCCGAGCACACGGCCTTCCGCTACCGGCGGATGTGGGCGTTCCTCGTCATGGGCGCGGTCGAGCCTCTCCTCTATCTCTTCGGGGTGGGGATTGGCGTGGGCGCCCTGGTCGGTTCGATCAGCGTCGGCGGTCACGACGTCAGCTATCGGGTCTTCGTCGCCCCCGGACTGATGGCCACGGCCGCGATGAACGGCGTCCTCTTCGAGACCACCTTCGGACTCTTCTTCCAGATCAAGATCACCAAGGTCTTCCAGTCGATGCTGGCGACCCCGATGACCGTCACCTCCATCGTGCTCGGCGTGATTGCCTGGTCCGTGGTCCGCGGCGGCCTTTACTCGGTGGTCTTCTTCGTCGTCATGCTGGCGCTCGGCCTGGTCCAGACGCCGCTCGCCATCCTCATGGTGCCGGCAGCACTCCTCACCGCCTTCGCCTTCGCCGGCGTCGGGTGTGCCGCCACCACCTTCGTGCGCGGCTGGACCGACCTGGAGGTGGTGCAGCTGGCGATCATGCCGGTGACGCTCTTCTCGGCCACCTTCTTCCCGATCTCCGTGTATCCGGGGGCGTTGCAGGCGGTCGTGCAGCTGAGCCCGCTCTACCATGCGATCGACCTGATGCGGGGTCTTGCGCTGGGGCAGCCGTCGTGGGCCATGGCGCCCGACGTCGCCTACCTGGTGGCGCTCAGCGGGGTGTGCATCTGGCTGGCGACCCGCCGTCTGTCCCGCCGACTGCGCCCGTAACCGGGAACCGGCGCTCGTCAGGAGGTGAGGAGGGGGGCTTCCCGAGTTCGGCTCGACGGCCTCGTTCAGCGAGCCGGACGGTAGGCCGGAGTGGCGCCCTGCGCCTTGCGCAGGGAGTCGACCCACTCCTCGCCGGTGAGCAGCCTCGTCGTCCTCGCGGATCTGACCGCTCCCCCGGCGCCGACGGCGAGGGCGAGCGAAGCGGCTACCGTGTCGTCCGCCGCCTCGTAGATGACGAGCACGTCGTAGTCGCCGAACGGGTACCCCGACGCGAGGATGTGCCCGCCCACAGCTTCGAAGAGCGGGCGCACGACCTCGATGCGGTCTTTCGGCTCGGCTATCTGAGCGGCCAGCGATTCCGCGGTGTACGCGGCCTCGTACAGGTACAGAGGCATGGCGTCTCTCCTCTCAGCATGCGGGGGTTTGCGACGCGGCCATGGTAGATCCGCCCTGCCGGGTGCGGATCGGCAACTTGTTGTCGGTTGACCCGCAGGAGCCAACCAGCCAGAGGCCGGGGCTCCAGGAGATGGCATGCGTAGGTTGGACCCGCCTGCACCACCATGCAAGGTCTCGATCGGCCCTCCGCGACGTCGCCACGTTGGATCGCGTACTGAGCGAAGGGTCGGGGTCACGGCACCGGGCTCAGGGCACGACCTCGTTGCCGGCCTGCTCGGATGCCATGTCGTCGTATGACTCGACGAGCTTGCGGTTCCGGGTCTCGGGCGTCGCGAAGAGGTAGATGCACAGTGAGAAGATCGCGATGGCCATCACATAGAAGGCGATTCCCAGTGAGGCTTTGAGACTGATCAGGTAGGCGAAGATCAACGACGCGGTGCCCCCAAAGATCGCGCTCGTGATCGCGTAGGGGAGGCCGATGCCGGTGGTCCGGACTTGAGCCGGGAAGAGTTCGCTGTAGTAGGCGCCCATGACCCCATCGATGCAGGCCAGCAGCGCACAGCCCAGGACGTCGACGACCAGGTAGGGGACGATGCTGTTGATCTGGAGGAGCAGGAATGCCGGGATCGGAAGGATGATGAATCCGGCAGCCCCGGCGATCAGAAACGGCTTCCGCCCCACGCTGTCCGAGAGATGGCCGACGACCGGTAGCAGGGCGACCAGAACGATCTGGCAGATCGTGCTCGCCACCAGGCCCTCCGCCAGCGGCAGCCCGCTCAAGAGATGGGCAACCGTGGGCAGAAAGATCGTCCAGAGATAGAAGGCGACGGTCAGGATCTGGAGCGAGAGCACGCGCACCAAGTTGAACGGCCGTCGCGTGAAGATCGTGCGCAGGGGATTCCTGTCGATCTCACGCTTCTCCTCCAACTGTTCGAAGGCCGGCGTCTCCGGCGCGCGGAGCCGGATGTAGAAGCCGTACGCGGCGACGAGGGCACCAATCAGGAAGGGGATACGCCAGCCCCAGCTCGCCATCGCAGCACTGGGGATGATGAGGGTGGCCAGGGTGACGACCAGGGTCCCTACGAGCGCCGACCCGACCGTCCCCATGAGCCCGATCGAGCCGGTGAGGCCCCGGCGGCCAGGGGGGGCGTGTTCGACCAGATAGGCGATGGACGTCTGGAACTCGCCCCCGGCCGAAAGTCCCTGTACGATCCGGGCGATCAGGAAGAGCACTGCCGCCCAGATGCCGATCACGCTGGCGCCCGGTGTGACCACGATCAGGAGGCTGGACGCGCCCATACCCACGATCGTGTAGGAGAGCATGCGCCGGCGCCCCAGCCGATCCGCCAGGGGTGACAGCACGAGGGCTCCCAGCGGGCGGAACAGAAAGCCGATCGCGAAGGTGATGAGCGCGGCGATGAGTGATCCAATCGCAGTCTTGGACTCGAATATCTGGGGCGAGAAGACCACGGCGAGCAGCCCGTAGATGCTCCAGTCGTACCACTCGACGACATTGCCGATGGAACCACTGACAATCGGTTGCAAGCGCCCTCGAAAACTCGAGCTTGCAGTTGTAACGGCGTTTTCAGACATGACTCCCCTCACTCCGGGCGCAATCCACCGATTCGGAACCCTGACGGTGCGAACGTCTTGTCGTCTGTTGTGACCATCCCTCCATTGCGCACCATCAGGTCCATCACACCGTGGCGGTGCTCCCCAGCCGGCGCCGTACCGCGGCGATGGCGCTCGCCTCGTCATCGCCCGTGTACGGACCTTGGCCTGAGGCCGACACCAATCGATACACCTCCCGCTCGACATACCGC
>JBAPVZ010000513.1:0-6330 GCA_049283435.1 Candidatus Dormiibacterota bacterium | reverse complement strand
GGTCGGTTCAGCGGCCGGCGCCGAGGCGGGGGAGCTCTCCGCAGCCGAGTCGGCGTCCGGCGCGTCCGGCGCGCCCGCCATCGACGCCTCGCGGCTCTCGCCGATCCGCGCGATCAGATCCCCGACCGGGACCGGCTTGCCCTGGTCGACGACGATGTGCAGGAAGCCGCCGGCCTCCGCCTCGAGATCGAAGCTCGCCTTGTCCGACTCGACCTCGGCGAGCACGTCGCCGCGCTTCACCTCGGTGCCCTCCGCCGCCTTCCAGGTGAGGACGGTGCCCTCCTCCATCGTGTCGGAGAGCTTCGGCATGTTCACATCAGCCATCTGTACGGTTCTCCATCGGGTCGGCCACCGGCGCGCTGCCGGGCCGCATCTCTCCTGCTTCGCTGGTCACGCGAGGGCCCGCTGCGCGAGCTCCACGATTCGATCCACCGAGGGGATCGCCGCCTTCTCCATGAACTGGTTGTACGGCATCGGGACCTCGGCGCCGCCGAGGCGCAGGATTGGCCCGTCGAGATGGTCGAAGCAGCGTTCCTGGATGCCGGCCGCCAGCTCGGCGCCGACGCCGTACGTCGCCCAGCCCTCCTCGACGATGATGCAGCGGTTCGTGTGCCGCACCGATCGCTCGACCTTCGGCCAGTCGATCGGACGCACGCAGCGCAGATCGATGACCTCGACGTCGGCGCCCTGCTCCTCCAGCCTCGCCGCGGCGGCGACCGCCTGGGCGGCCTGGCGGGAGACACCGATGATGGTCAGATCCGAACCGGAGCGGCGGACGATCGCCTCCCCGAGCGGCGTCGTGTAGTCCTCGTCGGGCACCTCGCCGCGCACGTTGTACAGCGACATGCTCTCCAGGAAGATGACCGGGTTGTCGTCACGAATCGCCGACTTCAGCATGCCCTTCGCGTCGGCCGGCGTCGTCGGGGCGACGACGACGAGCCCGGGAATCGAACCGTAGAGCGACTCGAAGCTGTGCGAGTGCTGCGAGGAGAGCTGGTGCCCCGCGCCGCCCGGCATGCGCAGCACGAGCGGGATCGTCACCTCGCCACCGAACATGTAGTGCGCCTTGGCGGCGGTCTGCACGATCTGGTCGAACGCGATGAGGGAGAAGTTGACCGTCATCAACTCGGTCACCGGCCGGAGACCGGTCATCGCAGACCCGATCGACGCACCGACGAACCCCTCTTCGGAGATCGGGGTGTCGACCACGCGCATCGGCCCGTACTTGTCGAGCAGACCCTCGGTGACCCGGTAGGAGCCACCGAACACACCGATCTCCTCGCCGATCAGATAGACGTGGTCGTCGCGTGCCAGCTCCTCGTCGAGCGCCTCCCGCAGCGCAACCCGGTAGAGCTTCTCAGCCATCGCGGCGCCCCTCCTCGAAGTCGCCCGCGTAGACATACCGGTACAGCTCCTCGACGGGCGGGTTCGGGCTGGCGTCGGCGAAGCGGACGACGTCGTCGATCTCGGTCAGGATCTCGTCGTCGATCGCCTCCAGTTGCTCGCGGCTCGCGATCTCGTGCTGCTCCAGGGCGTGCTCGAACAGGAGGACGGGGTCGCTCTCGCGCCACTTCGCCTTCTCGTCGTCGGAGCGGTACTTGTCGGGGTCGATCACCGAGTGGCCGAGAAAGCGATAGGCGACCGCCTCGATCAGCCGCGGCTGCGAGTCGCGCCGCGTCTTCTCGATGATCTCGGCCGTCTTGTGCAGGACCTCCAACACGTCCATGCCGTCGACCCGCACCGATTCCATCTTGTAGGCGCAGGCCCGCTTGTACAGCTCGGGCTCGGCGGACGCCTTGCCGACCGGCGTCCCCATGCCGTACTGGTTGTTGACGCAGAACCAGACGACCGGCAGGTCGAGCACCTTGGCCAGATTCAGCGACTCATGGAAGGCGCCGATGTTCGTAGCCCCGTCGCCGAACATGCAGAACACGATGTCCTGTCCACCCTTCGGCGCGCTCTCGCCGAGCACTTCCTGCCGGTAGCGGATCGTGAACGCCGCGCCGGCGGCGAGCGGGAGGTGGCCGCCGACGATGCCGTAGCCGCCCATGAAGCGGCGACCCTCGTCGAACATGTGCATCGACCCTCCACGCCCGTGCGAGGTCCCGTCC
This sequence comes from Candidatus Dormiibacterota bacterium, assembly GCA_049283435.1. Lineage (GTDB taxonomy): Bacteria > Chloroflexota > Dormibacteria > Dormibacterales > Dormibacteraceae > CAVTSA01. The sequence continues at coordinate 4,219 of JBAPVZ010000513.1, read as the reverse complement.
TCGCGGCCGAAGAGCTCTGACATCACCGCGCGCGGTGGAACGCCCCGCGCGATCGCGTGCCCGTGCTCGCGGTAGCCGGTGTAGAGATAGTCGGTCGCGCGCAGCGGTGCCAGACCACCGGCGACGGTGGCCTCCTCGCCCAGGTTCAGGTGGCAGTAGCCGCCAATCTTCGCGTGCGTGTATTCGACCTTGGCCCGCTCCTCGAAGCGGCGGACGAGCAGCATCAGCCGGTAGAGCTTCAGCAGGTCGTCGCGATCCGAGACGCGCATCTCGACATCGGCTGGTGGCTTGTTCAGCTGTACGGCACCACCGGACGGGGTGCTCTCGGCATCCCGCTCCCGCTGCCGGACCTCATGTGCCACGAAGGCATCCTCCTCTTGACCACCCCGTGAGACTCCGCAAGCTCCGTCTTGCGGGGACCCCGGAGTTTTGCTGCGTAGCGTGCTGCGGTCCCACCTGACTCGTGGTCCTCATCGCGCCCCTGTTCGCTGCTGTCCCCTCGACCCGTCTGCCAGGAGACGCAGGCCGTCTGGACGATACCGGTTGACGATCGGCATTCGGCGATCGCGCCCGAACGCGCGCGGCGTCACCTTGATGCCGGGCGCGCCCTGGCGTCGCTTGTACTCGCTCTGGTCGACCAGCGCGATCACGCGGCGTACCTGGGCGGGGTCGTGGCCCGCCGGCACCAGCTCCTCGACGCTACGATCCTCCTCGATGTAGCCCTCCAGGATCGGGTCCAGCTGCGAGTAGGGCGGCAGGCTGTCGTCGTCGCGCTGGTTCTCTCGCAGCTCGGCCGACGGGGGCTTCGTGAGCACCCGCTCCGGGATCACCGGCCCATCGGGCAACCCGTTCCGGTAGCGGCTGAGCTCGCTGACGAGGGTCTTCGGAATGTCCTTCAGGACCGCGAATCCGCCCGCCGTGTCGCCGTACAGCGTGCAGTAGCCGGTCGCCAGCTCCGACTTGTTGCCGGTCGTCAGGAGCAGCCAGCCGAACTGGTTGCTGAGCGCCATCATCAGATTGCCGCGGATCCGCGCCTGCAGATTCTCTTCGGCGACGCCCGGCGCCAGGCCTCGGAACACCTCGGCGAGCGTCGATTGCATCGCGGCGAACGCCGGCTCGATCGGGAGCTCGAAGGTGGCGATACCCAGCGACTCGGCGAGCGCGCGAGCGTCCTCCGAGCTCTCGGTCGAGGTGAACCGGGAGGGGAGCAGGACGCCGACGACGTTGGCCGCTCCGAGCGCGTCGGCGGCGACGGCGGCGGTGAGCGACGAATCGATGCCGCCGGAGAGTGCGATGACCGCCTTCTCGAACGCGCCGGTCTTGCGCACGTAGTCGCCGGTGCCGAGCACGAGCGCCGCGTAGACCTCGGCCGCGCCGACCACCGGGGGCGTCATCGGTCGGCGGGGCGGCCCCGGTGACCGCTCGCGGACGCTCTCGCTGACGATCTCCTCCGACACCTTCAGGTCGACCTGCACCGGTCCCACCGCCTCGCGACGCAGGCGGGTGTCGCGCAGCCGCTCGCCGAAGACGGCGCCGACGTCGATGTCGGCGACGAGCAGGTCCGCCTGGAACGAGGGCGCCCGCGCGACGACGTCGCCCTCGGGATCGAAGATCACGCTGTTGCCGTCGAAGACGAGCTCATCCTGGCCGCCGATCGTGTTGACCCAGCAGACGAAGGCGCGGGCATCCATGGCGCGGGTCGCGATCATCCGCTCCCGGCCGACGCGCTTGCCGGCGTGGTACGGCGAGCCGTTGATGTTGACGAGCACCTCGGCGCCCAGCTGCGCCTGCAGGGTGATCGGGCCGGCCGGATACCAGGCGTCCTCGCAGATCGAGATGCCGAGCCGCACGCCGTCGACGACGAACAGCGGACAGCGGTCTCCGCCGCGGAAGTAGCGTTCCTCATCGAAGACGCCGTAGTTCGGCAGATAGACCTTGTGGTACACGCCGCGCAGCTCGCCGTCGGACGCCAGGAAAGCCGCGTTGTGGATGTCGAGCTCGAGGTCGACGAACCCGCCGATCACCGTGATGTCGCGAGAGGCCGCAACCAGACGATCGCGCTGCCGCAGGTTGTCGCGCACGAACGAGGGCTTCAGGAGGAGATCCTCCGGCGGGTAGCCGGTGACGGCGAGCTCGGGGAAGACGACCACGTCACAGCCTTCCTGGCGAGCCCGCTCGACCCATTCGATCATGCGATCCGTGTTGCCGTGGAGGTCGCCGACGGTCGCGTTGAATTGAGCGAGCGCGACGCGCAGGGTCCGCGGTACGTCGGTTTCCACGGACCCCTATTGTGCGCCGCACACGAGGGCCGCTGCGGCAGCGGTCCTCGTTCTCAGCCCGAACTCGCCCGCGAGCGATCGAGCCGTGCCCAGCCCTGACTCGTGACCGCGTAGAAGACGGCGATCGCGAGATAGAGGAAAGCGGCGGCGAACGGGACCGCCAGACCGACGAGCGCGCACGCGAGGTAGGCGACGACGCCGACCCAGGCGCGGCGGCCCTCGACGCGGGCGAACGCGGCGTCGTAGGGCGCATGAAAGAGCTCCGGGTGGCGGCGCAGCAAACCCCACATGGGGACCCAGGGCATCGTCATCAACGACCCGACGATCCCGTAGAGGGCGGCTGCCGTTCGCCCGTTCCAGCCTGGGTCGGCGACGTGGGCGGCAAGGATGGCAGTCGGGAAGGGCAGGAACGAGACGAAGAGCAGCAACGCCAGATTCCCCCACTGCAGGCCGGCATTGATCCGGTTGATGCGGCCGAAGAACGCGTGGTGGTTGAGCCAGACGATCCCGATCGTGAGGAAGCTGGTCAGGTAGGCGAGGAAGGACGGCCAGCCGTGCAGCAGCTGCAGGAGCACCGAGCCGGGACCGGGCAGCCGGATCTCGAGGACGAGCAGTGTGATCGCGATCGCGAGCACGCCGTCGCTGAAGGCTTCGGTACGCGTCGTCGGTGAGAGCCGGATGCCGAGCGGCGCGGCGCCGCGGTCCTCGGGGTCGGCGGGGCGTGCGTCAGGCCCCTCAGAGTCGGGTGGCGGCATGTCGGCCATCAGCATCGCACGCCGCGGCATCCCGCTCGGATAATGGGGCTGTGGTCAAGGTGACGATCCTGCCCGACCGCACGGTGCACGAGGTGACCGCGAGAACGGTAGCCGACGCGCTGCGCGAGCTGGGCCTGCACCAGGACGCGCACCTCGTCGTGCGCGGCGAGGACATCCTGACGAGCGACACGCGCCTCCGGGAGGAGGACGCGGTCGAGGTCGTGCCCGTCATCTCGGGCGGTCGTCGCAGTGGGGGAGGCGACTAGCGATGCGCTGCCACACCTGCCGGCGGCCTGCGAACGTCGAGATCCGCCGCAGCCGGATCGCGTTCTGCGCCCACTGCTACCCGGATTGGTTTCGCCGCCAGGTGCAGGAGCGGATCGACCACGACCGGATGTTCCACCGATCGGACCGGCTGCTCGTCGCCGTCTCCGGCGGCAAGGACAGCCTCGCGCTGTGGCATGCGCTGACGAAGCTCGGCTACCAGGCCGACGGCATGTACATCCGGCTCGGCATCGGCGCCTACTCCGCGCGCTCGCAGGAGAAGTCGGGGGCGTTCGCGGAGAAGCACGGCCTGCAACTCCACCAGGTCGACCTGGAGGCGGAGCAGGGTTTCGACGTACCCGATCTCCGCGACGCTCGCAGCCACAAGCCGTGCGCGGCCTGCGGCGCCGTCAAGCGGTACCACTTCAACAAGCTCGCGGCCGACCTCGGATACGACGTGGTCGCGACCGGACACAATCTCGACGACGAGGCGGCGACGCTGTTCGGCAACGTCGTGCACTGGAACGTCGACTATCTGGGACGGCAGGGACCGGTGCTGGAGAGCACACATTCCGGGCTCGTCAGGAAGGTGAAGCCGCTGTACCGCCTCTCCGAGCGGGAGACCGCCGCCTACAGCCTCGTCGAGCGGATCGACTACATCCTCGAGGAGTGCCCGATGGCCAAGGGCGCCAAGTCGCTCGCCTACAAGGATCTCCTGAACGGCCTCGAAGAGCAGCAGCCGGGCGCCAAGCATCGCTTCCTCGTCGGCTACTTGAAGGGCGGCCGGGCGGCGGTCGCGCAGGGAGGATTCGACCAGACGACCGACCTGCATCCATGCGACCGCTGCGGCCAGCCGGCGACGGGACGCATCTGCTCCTACTGCAAGCTCGCCGAGCGGGGCCGGGAGAAGCGTGCCGCGAT
>JBAPVZ010000512.1:0-4522 GCA_049283435.1 Candidatus Dormiibacterota bacterium | reverse complement strand
GCCGGCTCCTCGGGCGATGCCTTCAGGAACCCGAGGCGGCCGTACATCAGGCCGCAGATGCGAACGCCGTGCCGCTCGTGCGCGGTCACCAGCGGGTTCTCCCGACCGTCCGCGATCGCCTGCCAGTCGACGTGCGTGAAGCGCGGCCCCGCGTGCAGCTCGACCGCCGCGAAGCCGTTCTCCGCCGCCCAGCCGAGCAGCCGGTCGAGATCCCACTCGAGGACGCAGGTGTTGTAGAGGGCGAGGCCGCCGCCACGGTCCGCTGGGGTGTTCACAAGCCGGCACCGCGCAGGTAGCGGCGGCTGACGACGGCACTGTCGCGCGGCGTCGGCAGCTGCGTCACGTCGGTCTCGACGACGACCCAGCCGTCGAAATCGACCGAGCGGAGCGCGTTCAGGATTCCCGGCAGGTCGACGTCCCCCTCGCCGAGCTCTTGAAAGATCCCGCCGTCCGCGAACCGCCGGTAGCCCCACCCCTCGGCGACGCCCCGCCGGCGGACCTCCGCCGAGATGTCCTTCAGGTGCGCCGTCTTGATGCGCTCCAGGTGCCGCCGGAAGAACGCGACCGGATCGACGCCGCCCCAGGCGAGGTGCCCGGTGTCGGGACCGAGGAAGACGAGCGCCGGGTCGGTCGACGCGAGCAGCCGCTCCATCTCCTCCTCGGTCTCGACGACGGTGCCGACGTGGTTGTGGAAGCAGGCGCGCACCCCCTCCTGCAGCGTCGCCTCGCCGACCGCGTTCAACGTCGCGGTCAGCGTCGCCCACTGCAGATCGTCGAGCCCGTCTTCGGAACCGACGTGCCCGGCGACGTCCTGCCGAGTTTTCCCGCTCCTCGTCTCGTACGGGCCGTGCGCCGCCACGTAGAGCTCGGTGCAGCCGAGGGCCTTCGCGAACCGGGCCACCTCACTTGCGCGGCCCACGATGTGCTCCCGCTGCTCCCGCTCCCAGAACGGTGCCCCAAGGTAGGGCGGCGCGGCGACGAGGCCGTACTCCGCGTAGACCCGCAGCGTCTCCTCGGCCGAACGGGGCGGCACCAGCTTCGGTGCGGCTCCCTCGTACCCGGCGACCGAAATGTCGGTCAGCACGGCCGCTTCCGGCACCTCCCGCCACGTGATCTGCCCGCAGCCGACATGCATCACCCCTGTTCCCTCACCCACGCGACGCTCCTCCTCAGCCGTTCGGCGTCGAACGGCACGTTGCACTCGAATCCGAAGTACCCGTCGTAGCCATGCGCGTCGAGCGCGGCGAGAACCTCGGCGAACCCGATCCCTCCCTCCCCCGGCAGGGTGCGCTCCCGGTCCGAAAGGTGCATGAGGCGCAGGCGATCACCCGCGCCCGTGATCTCCGCCGCGACGTCCTGGCCCTCGCGATCGGCGTGATACGTGTCCAGCATGGTGCCCACCCAGGGGCCGCCGACCCGCCGCGAGATGTGCGCACCGACCGCCGGCGAGCGCAGCAGGTGCGTCTCCTTCGCGTTCAACGGCTCCAGCACGATCTCCACCCGCTGGGCGGCCGCATCCTCAGCCAGCTCGGCGAGGAGGACGGTGAGCAGCGCGAGCTCCTCCGTCTCGGGATGCTCGAGCTCGATCCGCGGCGGCCCGAACACCGGGACCACGATCAACAGGCCGGCCCCGACCGCAGCCGCGTCTCGCAGCCGGCTCCGGATCACCTCGACCGTCGCCGCGCGCTCGGACGCCGTCTTCGCGAGCAGCGGCGCCGGCAGGCGCCCATAAATGGTCGGCACCTCGAGCCCGGTCCGCTCGACGAGCGCTCGGACCTCACCCGCCACCGCCGCGACACCGTCACCGCGGAGATCGACGCCGTCGAAACCCGCGGCCTCCGCCCTCGCGAATCGCTCGGCGATCGAGACATCGCCGAGCATCGCCTCCAGACAGGTCAGTTTCACGGGGCGGCTCAGTCGTACCGCACCGGGACCGGCGCCCCGGTGTCGATCGACTCGTAGACCGCGCGCGTCATCGTCAGCATCTCGACCCCCTCACGGAATCCGTACGGAAACGGTGGTCCGCCCCGCACGGCATCGGCGAAGAGTCCTGCCTCGACGCGGTGCATGTCCTGCCGGTCGATGTCGACCCGTGTCTTGCGGTCGCCGTCGTACACGTCGAAACCGGTACCCATCCCGCCCTCGGCACCGCCCTTCGGGCCGAGCAGCCGGTCCGGCCGCCCCGCCAGCGGGAAGCCCTCGGCAAGGCCCCAGGAGACGGTGAACGTGCCGATGTCGCCCGACTGATACTCGACGGTGACGACGGCGGTGTCCACCGCGAGCTGGGTGAAGGCCGCGACCTCGGGCCGCTCGATCGCGAGCACCCGCCCCTGCGCGTAGACCCGGGTCGGCTTGGAGCGGAAGACGCTCTGCCACAGCAGGTAGTAGTGGCAGGCGGTGTCGGTCAGCGGCCCTCCGTTGCCGTAGCGGTCGTGCATCGCGATCTTCGGGCGGACCGTCTGCAGCAGATCGGAGCTGAACAGGAGTGGGCGGCCGAACCGGCCCTCCGCGGCCCAGGTGCGGAGAAGACCAACCCCGGCCATCAGGTTGCGCTGGAAACCGACGCCGAAGTGGACGCCGGCACCGAGCACGGCCGCCTCCATCGCCTCCGCCTCGTCGGGCGTGCGGCACAGCGGTTTCTCACAGAGCACGTGCTTGCCCTGCTGCGCGGCGAAGATCGTCGCCAGCGCGTGAAAGCGCAGGGGGAGGCTGACGACGACGACGTCCACGTCCGGCGCGGCGATCGCGGCGCGATAGTCGGCGACCGTGCGCGGCACCCCGTGCCGCTCGGCGAGCGTCGCCGCTCGCTCCCGATCGATGTCGGCGAGCACGGTGACCTGGTGGCCGAGACTCTGCCACGCGTCGACGTGCTTGCCACCCATGTCGCCGGCACCGAGCACCGCGACCCGTAACGGTTCCGTCATCGCCATCTCCTTCCCTCGCCGGCCAACGGGGGCCGGTCCGCAAACAGCATCGAATCCGGGTTGTAGAGGAGCTCGTCGAGCGCGAGCGTCGCCGCGCCGACGAGCCCTGCCTGCTGCTGGCGCGCCGCCACCCGCACCTCGACACGGCGTCCGCGGACGCTGAACGCGGTGCGATGCAACGCCTCGGCGAGCGGGGTCAGCACGAGATCGCCCGCTTCGGTGATCGTCCCGCCGAGGATCACGACCCGTGGATCGACGACCTCGACCGCCTGCGCGACCGCCTGGCCGAGCGCCTCGGCCACCTCCGCGAGCACCGAGCGGGCGCCGCTGTCACCGGCGACGGCGAGCCGCACCAGGCGCTCGACCGCCTCCTTCGTCCCGGGCAGCGCCTCTGGCGTGCCGACAATCGCTGCGGCGCGGCGCACGATCGCCCGTTCGGCGGCGACCGTCTCCACGCAGCCGACCTTGCCGCAGGTGCAGGCGCCGCCGCCGGGGACGACTAGGTGCCCGAGCTCGCCGGCCGCCCCGTGCGCCCCGTCGAGCACCCGCCCGTCAACGACGATGCCGGCGCCGATGCCATAGCCGACGTACACGTACAGCGCGTGGCGCTCCGGGATCCCGGTGAAGCGCAGCTCGCCGGCCGCCATCCCGTGCACGTTGTTGCGCACGACGACGGGGATGCCGAGCTCTTCGGCGAGCCAGCGTCCGAGCGGCACGTCGGTCCAGCCCAGGTTCGGCGCAGCGTGGACGTTGCCGCTCTCCGGCTCGACCAGCCCGACCGCGCCGACTCCGAGGCCGAGCACCTGGCCCTCCGTCAGCTCCGTACGGGCGCTGAGTGCGCGCAATCCCTTCGCGATGCGCGCGACGGTCCGCCGCGGCGCTTCTTCGGAGATCGTGTGCAGCACCGAGGTCGCGAGTACCTGGCCCGCGATGTCGACGACGCCCAGCCGGAGCAGACTCACGCCCTGATGGAGGGCGAGCACCCGGTACCGGGAGTCGTCGAGCGTGAGCAGGAACGAAGGGGCGCCGGCCCGCGACTCCGGGCGTGGCGCGTGCCGGCCGGTCTCGGCCAGCAGATGCAGATCGAGAAGTTCTCGCACCGCATTCGTTATCGTTGCCGGCGTAAGCCGGGTCAGCCCGACGAGCTGACTCCGCGAGATCGCTCCCGCCCGCTGCACGGCCTCCAGGATCACGACGCGATTGAGACGGCCAGCCCGTTGAGCGTTGACGGGAGGATTCATTCCTTCTATAAAGGAATGAATCGATTCGAAATGTCAAGGTCGGCGCTGCCGGCACTGCTCGAGAAGACAGGAGAGAAGGGCGATGGGCGGCGGACCGCCGGTCGAGTTCGATCGCACCGCGCACGGTGCGCATGACGCTCGGCGATCGAGATCAGGCCGGTCAGGCCTCGCCACGGGTCACGACGCGGCGCCGCGTTCCGAGAGGGCAGAAGAGGTGCTCGATGTTCGATCCAGTTGATGCGATGCGCGACGGGCGGCTGTCGCCCGGCACGGCGCGGACGCCGCGCCAGGGTGCGGGACGGGCACCGGCGCCCGCCCACGTCCGCGAGCGGCGAGTGCGCAGGTGATGGACCGCCA
>JBAPVZ010000511.1:0-5803 GCA_049283435.1 Candidatus Dormiibacterota bacterium | reverse complement strand
CGGTGAGCTCGCAGCCGAAGCGATCCGGCTCGCCCGTATGGTGCATCGCCTGCTCCCCGACGACGGCGAGGTGACGGGGCTGCTCGCGCTGATGCTGCTCACCGACGCGCGCCGGCCGGCGCGCGTCGGGCCCGGGGGCGAGTTGATCCCGATGGCCGAACAGGATCGGCGCCTCTGGAACGCCGACTACATCGCTGAGGGCGTGGCGCTCATCACCGGCGCGCTGCCCCGGGGAGCAACCGGCCAATACCAGCTCCAGGCCGCGATCGCCGCGATTCATGACGAGGCGCCGAGCGCCGAGGCGACCGACTGGCCACAGATCGTCGAGCTGTACGAGCTGCTCATGCAGATCTCCGACAACCCAATGATCGCGCTGAATCACGCCGTCGCGATAGCCATGGCACGCGGCGCGAACGCAGGGCTCGACCTGCTCCACCAGCTCCAGGCCGACGACCGCATCTCTGATCACCATCGGTTTCACGCGGTTCGCGCGCATCTGCTGGAGATGGCCGGCAATCGGCTCGCGGCACGCGACTCCTACGAGGCGGCGGCTGCGCGAGCGATGAACCTCTCGCAACAGCGCCACCTCCGCTCGCGAGCAGCCCGCCTCCTTGAGGGGCCGTGAATTCAGCTGGAAGAGGAATCGCGACGCGCTTCCGCGCGCGGTCCTCCCTCCTGGGCACGGGGCCGGCTCCTGGGCACGGGGCCGGCTCAGCGAAGCTCGGGCGATCGTCTACGCTCGGCTGATGGCCCTCGCGTCGAAGGAGATCGCGTTTCTCGAACGCGTGCACTCGGCGGCCATGATCACGATCAGCGGCGGCGGGGTTCCCAAGTCGGTGCGCGTTGGCATCGCCATCGTCGGCGGCAAGCTCTGGAGCAGCGGTACGCGAGATCGCATCCGCACCATGCGTCTCCGACGCGATCCGCGCTGCACTCTGTTCGTGTTTGACGCTGATTACGCGTGGCTCGGACTCGAGACGACGGTGACGATCCTCGACGGTCCCGACGCTGCGTCCCAGAATCTGCAGCTCTTCCGCATCATGCAAGGCCGTCCGGCAGGCGCTCTACGTTGGTTCGGTGGTGAACTTGACGATGACGCCTTCCTCCGAGCGATGGTCGACGAGGGACGCCTCATCTACGAGTTCGATGTCCACAAAAGCTACGGACTCGTCTGACGTGACTCCTCGCTGACGAGCCCCGGGCGAGGTGCCTTCGGTGCCGCCGGGACGCGAGCACGGATGGTGCGTTGGCGCCGCAACTGGCAGGCTCAGTCCGTGCTCAGGAGGCGCGCGACCTCGTCGCGATCGGGCCACTCGAGCTGCTTCCCAGCTCTGTCATAGACACCGTGGCCCGCCTCGGCGATACCGATCACCGTCGCTTCGTAGCCCGCAGCCGTCAGTGCGGTGACCGCACGGTCGGCCACCACGGGGTCGAACGCGGCGAGCAACGAGCCCGAGGCAAGCGTCGCCCAGGGGTCCGCACCGAACGCACGGCACACCTCGAGCCCCGGCTGGAACCAGGCGACCCGGTCACGGTCGATTCGCAACGCCACTCCGGCCGCGACGGCGACCTCCCAGAGCCCGCCGGCAAGACCGCCCTCGGTCAGATCGTGCATGGCCGTCGACCCGAGCTCGGCGGCCGCCAGCGCCGGCTCGACGACCGAGAGTCCGGGAACGTGGATGCCGGCCGCGGCGGCTCGCGTCGTCGCCGGGTCCAGCGCGTCCAGCCTCGCGCCGGCTTCGCGGGCCAGCAGGGCAGCGCCCTCGATCGGGACGGCGCCGATCTGCACGAGCTGGTCGCCCGGCCGAGCTCCGCTGGTCGCGACGACGCGATCGGCATCGACGAGGCCGAGCATGTGACCGACGACGACCGGTCGGTTGACCGCATCGGTGACCTCGGTGTGGCCGCCCACCAATCGCGCGCCCACCTCGGCGAGCGCGCCGCGCAGGTCGTCGAAGAGACGCGTCACGTCGGCCTCGCTCGAGCCGCGGGGCAGCAGCACGGTGGCGATGAACCAGCGGGGGCGCGCACCCATCACGGCGACGTCGTTCGCATTGACGATCACCGCCGACCGGCCGATCTCGGAACTCGTGAACGTGATCGGATCGCTGGCCGCGAGCAGGGCCTGCGCCCCGACGTCGATCGCGCACGCATCCTCGCCGATGCCAGGGCCGACCAGGACCTCGGGGGGCAGCGGCCCCAGGTCGTCCAGCAGGCGAGCGAGCAACTCGGCCGGCAGCTTGCCGGCCGGGATCACATCGTTGGGCACGCGTCACTCCTTTCGAAGGCGAACGTGGGATCCGAGTCCGCCGGCCCGGGCGCCGTCACCGGCCGAGCGTAGCGCGACCCCGGCGCCGAGAGCGACCCTTGAGCCTGCTCGACGCGCAGGCACGTGTGCGACCACAGACGGCCGCGACTCGGCCCCGGGTGCAGGGGTCACCTTGCCCGCCGAGCCGTACTAGGCTCTTCGGATGGCGAACATCCTTCCCGCCTCCGACCGCGTTCGTCGGCCGGCCGCGACGGCCCTCCGCGAGCCTGGCGGCGGTGCGACCGAGCTGGACGTGATGCCGCCCGAGCCGGGATCTCATCTCGGCGCGGCCGGGGTGCGGCTGGCGCCGGCCGGCTCCCGAGGCGTGGACGCCGCTGACCGTGACTGCCTGCTCTACGTCCTCGACGGCTCGGGAACGGTGACCCATGCGATCGGTACGCGTTATCGCCTGGAAAGGGGATCGGCGGTACTGCTCACCGAGGGGGAGCAGGCGACCGTCGTGGCCGGCGACGCCGGCCTGCAGCTCGTCGAGGTCAGCGCCGCGGCCGGGTGCGATCGCCACGCGCCGCTCGGAGAGCGCCGGCGGCATGCCCAGCTCGAGCTCGCGCGCCGCGATGCCGCCACCAGCGGCCGCGAGTTCCAGGTGCTGTTCGACATGACGAACGGGTCCAGCCGGGCCACGATGTTCGTCGGTCTGGTCCCCACCGGTCGCTCACCCTGGCACTTCCATCAGTACGACGAGATCGTCTGGATCCTCGATGGAGCGGGTCGATTCCACCTGGCCGGCCGCTCCGAGCCGTTCACCTCCGGGGCTGCATTCCGTGTGCACTCCCGCGAACCCCACGTCGTGGAGAACAGCGGCGAACGGGAGATGCTGCTCCTCGGCGTGTTCACGCCGGCGGGCAGTCCGGCCGCGGCGTTCCTCTGCGAGGACCCCAACCGCCGCTCCCAAGCTGCGCGTTAACGCGGCGTTCTCCGAGACTGTGACGTTCTTCACGGCGTGGATCATCGGCGGCGGTTGCTATCGATGCGGAGGCAGGTCGAGATGACGACTGCGGAGATGAACGACGGGGCTCCTCCTCGCCGTCGCTTCCGGTATAGTGTGGATCCACGAACGAACGTTCGATCCGTCCCTCTGCTCGCTGGAGCGGGCATGCCACAGGGAGACTTCTGATGAACGGCAAGCAGATCGCGTCCGACCTGGACGAGGCGCGGAGCGCCACCCATCGGCTGCTCACCCCGGTCGACGACGCGCGGCTCACGACCCAGCACGATCCACTGCTGAGTCCGCTCGACTGGGACTACGCGCATATCGGCGTGTTCGAGGAGTTGTGGCTGGTGCAGAATCTGTCGACCGGACAGACGGTGGACGAGACGCTCCTCCACACCTATAACGCGGTCGAGAATCCGCGTCATGTGCGGCAACGGCTCGCGCTCATGGACCGTCCGCGCACCCTCGCCTACCTGGAGGACGTGCGCGCCCGCGCGCTGAGCCTCCTCAGCGAGGTGAATTCGATCGACGAAGCCGACCCGGCACACCGGCTGCTCCGCGACGGGTTCGTCTACGACCTGGTCGTCCAGCATGAGCACCAGCATCAGGAGACGATCTGCCAGACCCTCCAGCTTCTGCCCGGTGGCTACCTGGCCGAGCTGCCGCGGGCGCCGGCCGGTCGGGGCGCCGAACACGACACGGTTCTCGTGCCGCGCGGCCGCTATCCAATCGGGGCCGGCGCGTCGGGGCCGTACGACAACGAGCAGCCCCGGCACGAGGTCGCTCTCGACGCCTTCCGCATCGACCGCTTCCCGGTCACCAACGGCGAGTACCTGCGTTTCATCGAGGACGGCGGCTACACGCGCCAGGAGCTCTGGGAGCCGAACGGCTGGGATTGGTGCATGACGTTCGGCGTCGAGGCGCCCGAGTACTGGTCGCGCCGCGACGGCGCCTGGACGGCCGACCGCTTCGGCGTCACGCTGCCGGTCGATCCGGGCGAGCCAGTCGTCCACGTCTGCTACTTCGAGGCCGACGCGTTCGCCCGCTGGGCGGGCAAGCGCCTGCCGACCGAGTTCGAATGGGAAGCAGCCGCCTCGTTCGACCCCGCCCGCGGCACTCAGCGACGGTTCCCGTGGGGCGACGAGCCGCCAACCGAGGCAAACGCGAACCTCGGGCAGCGCCAGTTTCGCCCCGCCCCAGCGGGCGCCTACCCGGAGGGTGCCAGCGCGTTCGGCTGCGAGCAGCTGCTGGGCGACGTCTGGGAGTGGACGAGCAGCGACTTTCAGCCGTACCCGGGCTTCGCGCCGTTCCCCTACGAGGAGTATTCGCAACCGTTCTTCGGTTCGCGCTTCAAGGTGCTGCGCGGGGGGTCCTGGGCGACGCATCCGAGCGTTGCGCGAAACACGTTCCGTAACTGGGACTCGCCGATCAAGCGGCCGATCTTCGCCGGTTTCCGCTGCGCGGCCGATGCGTTATGACGCTCTCCGCACCGATCACGCTCGCGCTCCACGATGTCGGCGCAGACGGGCTCCGCGTGCTCGTCGACGACGTGCGCCGCGGCCTCAGGGACACGCCGAAGCACCTCCCCTCGCGCTATCTCTACGACGAGCGCGGGTGTGAGCTCTTCGAGGCGATTACAGAGTTGCCCGAGTACTACGTGACGCGGACCGAGGACGGTCTGCTGCGCCAGTACGCCGGCGAGATCGTCGATGCGGCGCAGCCGGAGGCGATCGTTGAGCTGGGGTCCGGCTCTTGCCGCAAGACGCAGAGCTTCATCGAAGCCGGCCGCCGCCGCGAGCGCCTCCGTCACTTCGTCCCCTTCGACATCAGCGAAGGAGCGGTCCGCACGGCGTCCGGCGACCTCGTGGGACGGTTTCCCGGCCTCTTGGTTCACGGTGTCGTCGGCGACTTCGAGGCGCATCTGGCCGCGGTCCCGCGGCTCGGGCAGCAGCTCGTGCTGTTCCTGGGCAGCACGATCGGCAACCTCGAGCCGGATGAGCAGGTGGCGTTCCTGCGTCAGGTGCGGGCGCTGCTGGAGCCGGACGACGCGTTCCTGCTCGGGGTCGATCTGGTGAAGGATGAGGCCCTGTTCGACGCCGCCTACAACGATGCCCAGGGCATCACGGCCGCGTTCAACCTCAACCTGCTCGAGGTCTTGAATCGCGAGCTCAGCGCCAACTTCGACCTCGAGGCCTTCGAGCACCTCGCGTTCTACGAGGCCGCCGCGCAGCGCGTCGAGATGCATCTTCGCTCTCGCCGAGACCAGAGCGTCGACGTGCCGGGCGCGGGCCTGCGGGCGGACTTCGACGCTGGTGAGTGCCTGCGCACCGAGATCTCGGCCAAATTCACGCTCGGTACGGCGCGGGCCGTGCTGGAGAACGCCGGAATGCGGCTCTGCGAGTGGTACACGGACCAAGAGCAGCGTTTTGGCCTCGCCCTGGCAAGGCCGGCAGCTTGATGCGCGCTACCCCGGCGTCGACGACCGGCGGGAACGCACGCGCCGAATGACCCTTAATAATCGCTGATATCGCATAACCTGGTAG
>JBAPVZ010000510.1:0-2998 GCA_049283435.1 Candidatus Dormiibacterota bacterium | reverse complement strand
TGTCCCGGCCGGTGGTGTCGAGCCGGTCCCCTTCGCGCGGCGTCCCGACGCCCGGCCGGTCCCCGTCGCCGAGTGCCGTCGCCGCCGGCGCGCCCGGGCGTCCCCCCAAGCAGCACTGGGGCGTCGTCATCGCCGCCATCGTTTTCGCGATCATCGTCGTCGGGATCGTGCTGTTCATCGCGAGCACGATCATCGCGAGCAATCACTGAGCTCCACCGGCGGGGAGCACGAGGAGAAGGCAAGGAGTTCGCTGATGTCATCGCTCAGAGTCACGCTGCCGAACGGCGGTGGGGTACTCCAGGCCCCGACGGTCGTCGGCCGCGGCTCGCAGGCCCAGCTGGACTGTCCTGATCTGCGGGTCTCCCGCCGGCACCTGCAGCTGCGTCAGGAGGGGGGGACGTGGATCGCCGAGGATCTCGGCAGTCGCTACGGCACCTGGATGGACGGCTTCCGGGTCGACCGCGTCGAGGTCACGGAGCCGATGACGTTGCGCCTCGGCGACGCGGAGACGGGATTCCCGCTGCAGCTCGCACCGGTGGACAGCGTCGGCGGCGCGCCTGGCCGACGGCTCTAGTCCATCTGGGGGGCGGGGGCGATCGGTTGGTGCGGACTGCGCCGCCGGCGCGGGCGGGCGATCGCGGCCGCACGTCCGGCCTCGCGCGCGACCGCTTGACAGCGAGCCTCATCCCCGTCGAACATGCTGGGGTTCCCGCGAGGCGGAGTCCCGGAGCCCAGTGGGGTGGATCGTAACGGACGTGGAGGTGACGTGATTCGCAACAAGTGGGCCTACTGGCTCTTGGTCATCCCGTACCTCGCCCTGCTCGCGGTGCCGCTCTACGCCCGCTGGGATCCGGCGATCGAGGGGATCCCGTTCTTCCTCTGGTGGCAGTTCGCGTGGGCCATCCTGACGGCGCTCCTCACCTACGGCGTCTACCGGCTGCACCAGCAGCGACATCCGAGGCGCGGCTGATGCACTGGGACACGATCGTCATCTTCATCGCGCTCGGCCTCGTCGTCACGATCGCGGGCTTCGTCGCCGCGCGCTGGATGCGCGGCGACCTGCGGGTGCTCAACGAATGGGGCCTCGGCGGGCGCCGGTTCGGCACGGTCATCACCTGGTTCCTGCTCGGCGGTGATCTCTACACCGCGTACACGTTCATCGCCGTCCCCGCACTCGTCTTCGGCAAGGGCGGCCTCGGCATCTACGCGCTCGCCTATTCCGCTCTCGGCTATCCGATCGCGTACGCGACGCTGCCTCGGCTGTGGCGGGTCGCCAAGAGGCGCGGCTACGTGACCGCGGCCGACTTCGTCAAGGACCGGTTCGACAGCCGTCTGCTGGCGACGTTGATCGCGATCACCGGGATCGTCGCGACGATGCCGTACGTCGCGCTGCAGATCTTCGGCATCGCGATCGTCATCAACCAGATGGGGGTCAACGTCGATCTCTCGCTGATCATCGCGTTCGTCGTCCTGGCGCTGTTCACGATGGTGAGCGGGCTGCGGGCGCCGGCGCTGATCGCGTTCGTGAAGGACAGCCTGCTCTGGATCGTCGTGATCGTGATCGTGATCGCGGTCCCGATCAAGCTCGGCGGCTTCGGCACGATCTTCGCCAAGGTGCCGCAGAAGCTCCTGATCCCGTCCTCCGCCCTGTGGCCGGGCTACGCGACCCTCGTGCTCGGCTCCGCGTTCGCGCTCTTCCTCTATCCGCACGCGATCACGGGTTCGTTCGCGGCCAGGAGCGATCGGGTGATCAAGCGCAACACGGCGCTGCTCCCCGCCTACTCGATCCTGCTCGGTCTGATCGCGCTGACCGGCTTCATGGCGATCGCCGCCGGCGTCAAGCCGCATGCGCCGTATCTCGCCAACGCCGCCTTGCCGCAGCTCATCGACCTCGAGTTCCCGAGCTGGTTCTCCGGCGTCGCGTTCGCCGCCATCGCGATCGGGGCTCTGGTGCCCGCGTCGGTGATGTCGATCGCGGCTGCGAACCTGTTCAACCGCAACATCTACCAGGAGTTCTTCCGGCGGCACGCCTCGCCCCGGGAGGAGACCGTGGTGTCGCAGGTCGTGTCGCTGCTCGTCAAGCTCGGGGCCCTGATCTTCGTCGCCGGCGGTGCCGCGAAGCAGGCGATCAACCTGCAGCTGGCCGGCGGCGTGTGGATCATGCAGACGTTGCCCGCGGTCTTTCTCGGCCTCTACGTGCGGTGGCTCGACCGCTGGGCGATCGTCGCCGGCTGGATCGTCGGCGTCGGGTTCGGCACGTTCTGGGTCGTCCAGGACAACTTCGTGAGCTCCCTGCACGTGTACCCATTCGGGGGCGCCAAGGGGACCGCGCTCTACGGCGGGCTGGTGGCGTTCGCGCTCAACCTGATCGTCGTGGTCGTCGGGAGCGGCATCGCGCGCGTCGTCCGCGGTGCCGCCGGGATGTCGCCGGGCTCGATCGACGACGCGGAGTACGACGAGGAGCCGGAGGCGGCGGCGCCGGCGGCGGCCATGTAGGGGCGCCCCCAGCGGCGGAAGGGGGAATGGCGACTGGTACGCGAATCGTGCGGTTCCGTGTGGGTTCGCTGCCGACCATGCGAATCGTGTGGCGCGCGGCCTATCCCAACGGCAGCTTCATCCCGACGTGGGAGGCTTCGAACCCGAGGCGCTCGTAGAAGCGGTGCGCGCGCTCGCGCGTGTGATGCGAGGTGAGCTGGACCAGCGTGCAGCCGTGTGCTCGTGCCTCGGCGATCGCCCAGTCCATCATCTCCCGGCCGATGCTCTGGCCGCGCAGCGGGCCGGCCACGCGCACCGCTTCCACCTGCGCCCGCCAGGCGCCGCGCCGTGAGAGCCCGGGCAGGAATGAGAGCTGCAGCGTGCCGACGACCGCACTGTCGAGCTCGGCGACGGCGAGCAGCTGGTTCGGGGTCGCGTCGAGCACGCGGAACGCTTCCTGGTAGGTGTCCAGGTCGCGCAGGTCCTCCCGCCCGGCGCCGAGCTCGTCGTCGACGAGCAGCGC
>JBAPVZ010000509.1:0-3252 GCA_049283435.1 Candidatus Dormiibacterota bacterium | reverse complement strand
CCTGCTGCTGCCGTCGGGTGCGCGGGCGTCCGCGCTGGTCGCGGGGCCGGTCGGCCTGCGCCGGGGGTTCGTCCCCCGGGGACCGGTGCCGGCGACGGCGGCGGCCGTCATGGAGCTCGTCGACTGGGCCCGGGACGCCGGACTGGTCCGCCTCCGTGTCGAGCCGGAGGCGCGCCCCGAGCTGGGCCCGGACCTGCTTTCGCTGGGGTTTCGCCCGGCGCCGGCGATGCACCCGAAGGACACCCAGCTGGTGCCCCTGGGCGAGCCCGATGCGATGCTCGCCGGCTTCAAGCCGAAGCATCGGTACAACGTTCGGCTCGCCGAGCGCCGGGGCGTTCGCGTGGAGGCGACGGGCGACGTCGCCGAGCTGCACCGGCAGCATCTGGCGACCGCTGATCGCCAGGAGATCAGCGCGCCGAGCGTGGGCCATTACGAGCGCCGGCTCCGGCAGCTGGCCTGGTGCCGCGTCTACGTCGCGCGGATCGACGAGGAGGCGATCGCCGCCATCATGGTCGCCCGCTTCGGCGCGCGCGCCTACTACCTGTTCGGCGGTTCGAGCGGGGCTCACCGCAACCTGATGCCGACCTACGCCGTCCAGTGGGCCGCGATGCGGGAGGCGGCCGCTGCCGGGTGCCGGCACTACGACCTCTGGGGGCTGCCGCCGAGCGCCGAGCCAGGCCATCCCTGGCACGGGCTCTGGCAGTTCAAGACCGGATTCGGCGGTGAGCACGTGACCTACGCCGGTGCCTTCGACCTCACCCTGCGACCGCTCCGCGCCCGGCTCGCGTCGGTGCCTCTCCCGGGGTTGGCAAGGATCCGTCGCCTAACTGGTTAAGGGGACTGGCGAGGCCCGGTCCCGCGGTGTTAAAACCGTCCCATGGAGGGACAATACCCGGACTCGACGGCGCGTCGCCGCAGGCTGCTGCTGGTGCAGGTCGCGCGAACCCTGATGCCGTTGTTGCGCCGGGTCGGCGACCTGTGCGGGCTCCTCGTCGTCGCCGCGGCGAGCGTGGACGCGGCGGGACCGGTGCTGCGGACCGGCCGCCTGGCCGCGGTGCTCGTCGGGGAGGAAACGGGTGCGGCCGGCGAGCCGGACGCGGCGGGAGCGCTCGGGATCTGCCGGGAGCTGCGAGCGATCCGCGGGGATGTCCCGATCCTGGCGCTCTGCTCGCGGGGCGACGAGGAGGACCTGATCTCCTCGCTCGAGCTCGGTGCCGACGATTGCCTGCGCCTCCCACTGCCGCCCTCGGAGATCGTCGCCCGGCTGGGGGCGACGCTGCGCCGGATCCCTCCTGTCCAGGCGCCGGCGGAGCGTCCGATCGTCGTCGACGGCGTCGCCATCGACCCCCGCGCGCGGCGCGCACGGCGGGAGGGCCATCTCCTCCGGTTGACGGACACCGAGTTCGACCTGCTCGCAGCGCTCGCCGGCCGGCCGGGGCGCACGTTCTCGCGCGAACGCCTGCTCAACGAGCTCTGCGAGTACGACTACGAGATCGATTCACGGACCATCGACGTCCACGTTCGCAACTTGCGCTGCAAGGTCGAGACGGAGCCGTCGCAGCCCGCGCTGATCCGCTCGATCCCCGGGGTCGGCTACTGTTTCGGTAGGAGTCGGCGATGACGGGAGGACAGGTGATGGCTGACCAGGCAGGCCCCCACGCGGAGCTCACCGGGCTGACGATCGCCCAGCTGCAGGAGCGGCTGGCGAGCGGCGAGACGACCTCGCTCGACCTCTGCCGGCGCTACGTGGAACGCATCGTCGCGCTCGACCGGTCGGGGCCGGCGCTGCACAGCGTGTTGGAGACGGCGCCCGACCTGGAGGAGCAGGCGAGACGGTGCGACCGGGCGCGTGCAGAGGGTCGCGCCGCCGGCCTGCTCGGGGGCATCCCGCTCCTGCTCAAGGACAATCTGGACACGGCGGGTGCGATGTGGACGACGGCGGGCTCGCTCGCGCTCTGCGGCGTGCCCGCGCCGGCCGACGCTCCCGCGGTCGCCCGCCTGCGCGACGCGGGTGCGATCGTCATCGGCAAGACGAACTTGTCGGAGTGGGCGAACTGGCGTGGCTCCCAGTCGATCAGCGGGTGGAGCGGTCGGGGCGGTCAGACCCGCAATCCGCACGTGCTGGATCGCACCCCCTCGGGATCGAGCTCCGGCTCCGGCGTCGCGGCCGCGGCGGCGCTCGCGGCGGCTGCCGTCGGCACCGAGACCGACGGGTCCATCGTCTCGCCGGCGAACGCGAACGGCGTCGTCGGCATGAAACCGACGGTGGGCCTCGTGCCCCAGGAGGGAATCGTCCCGATCTCCTCCTCGCAGGACGCCGCCGGCCCGCTCGCGCGCAGCGTCGCCGACGCCGCCCTGGTCCTCGCCGCGCTGGCGGGACAGCCGGCGCTCGCCGGCGCGGCCGATCCGAATCGCCTGCGCGGCGCGCGCATCGGCGTGCTGCGCGAGGGGTATCTCGGCAAGAACGCGTATTCGGACCGGCTCTTCGAGGCGGCGCTCGAGTCGCTGCGAGCGGGTGGTGCGGAGCTCGTGGACCCGGTCGCGATCGCGACCCTGGACGAGCTGCAGCGCGCGAACCTGGAGCGGGTCATCTTCGCCTACGAGATGAAGGCGGCCCTGCAGGCCTACCTGGCGCGCCGGACCGGCCTCGACGTGCACACCGTCGACGACGTGATCGCGTTCAACCTCGCCCATGCGGACCGGGAGCTGGGCTGGTTCGGCCAGGAGAACCTGGAGGAGAGCGCGGCCGCCGGCCCGCTCACCGACGAGCGCTACCTCGAGGCGCGCGCGCGTGGCCACCGACTGTCGAGGGAGGAGGGCATCGACCGCGTGCTCGGGGAGCACCGCCTGGACGCGCTGGTCGCGCCGACCGGGACGCCGGCGGCGCACATCGACCCGATGCTCTCGGAGCGGCGATCGGGCCCGCCGACGTCGTTCCTCCCGGCGCTCGCCGGGTATCCGATCGTGAGCGTGCCGATGGGGTTCGCGCGCGACCTGCTGCCGGTCGGTCTCGCGTTCTTCGCCGGCGCCGGCAGCGAGGCGACGCTGCTCGGGCTGGCAGCCGGGTTCGAGCAGGTCGCCCCGCACTACCGCGCGCCGCGCTACGTGCCGTCGGTGCCGCTGCCCTGAGCGCGGGCTCCGTGGTGTCGGCCGCTCGTGCGTGCCGTTGTAATGCGTGCTGGCGGGCCGCCGACCACCAGGCGCTTCGTGAACTCCCGTCCCTTCCGTCCGGCCTTCGTGTTTCCCCTTTCG
>JBAPVZ010000508.1:0-2745 GCA_049283435.1 Candidatus Dormiibacterota bacterium | reverse complement strand
CACAGATGAATAACGAGCCTAACCCGAACTGGACACCGGCTGGCCAACGCCAGTGGATTCGCCCGGGATTCTTTGCGGGGTAGGAGAACCACGTGATCCACCGCGGGCCGCGTCGAACCTCCAGGTTCTTATCGGTTACCAAGGTGTAGCTCGAGAGCAGGCAGACAAGCAAGCCGAACACGATCAGCATCCACGAGATCCAGGAGCGAACGCCACCGAGCGTGTGAGAGCCCGGTCGCTACACGGTGCGAAACAGGGCCGAACGCCGGCGCTCGGCCGCTACGCCGAGCGGAATAGCGACCGGTTGCCGGCATTCGGCCTTCTCGGACGGCGCGACGGCGCGACGACGCGACGCGACGACGCGCGACCTTCCGCCGCCCTACTCGCGCAGGAACAGCTCGATGACCGGCACCGCGACGTTCGGCCGCTGCACCGGCAGATGCAGTGTGAGCGTGTCCGGGGGCAGCCCGCCGACCGCTGTCTTGTCGGCCTGCGCGCGCTGGATGACGCTCATCCGGACCTCTGACGCGTCGCTCAGGAGTTGCGCGTACTCGACCTTGCCGGCCAGGCCCGGCAGGTGGACCAGCCCGAACGGCCACGCGAAGAGGTGCAGGTAGAGCCGGTTCCCCCGCTGCGTGAAGCGGGTGTCGGGCGGGGCAGGGAGCTCGCTCGGGCCGGCGCCGACGATCGAGCGCTCGTGCCGCCGCATCCACTCCCCGATCGCGTCCAACCGCTCCTGCGCGGCGGGGTCGAACTCGCCGCGGCCGGTCGGCCCGACGTTGAGCAGCAGGTTGCCGCCCTTCGACACGCCGTCGACCAGCATCTGCACGAGGAGCTCGGGGCTCTTGAAGTCGCGGTTGTCACGGTCGTAGCCCCAGCTGCCGTTCAGCGTCTGGCAGGCCTCCCAGGGCACGAGCCGGCCGTTCTGCCGCAGCGGTCCGCTCGGCTGGTACTGCTCCGGCGTCACGAAGTCGCCGGGGAGGTCGAGCCGGTCGTTGACAATGATCCCGGGCTGCAGCTCGCGCACCATCCGCAGCAGCTCCTCGGAGCGCCAGTCGTCGCGCCCCTTGCCTCCCGGCCCACGCTCCCGGTAGGAGAAGTCGAAGAAGAGATAGTCGATCTTGCCGTAGCGCGTCAGCAGCTCTCGCACCTGGCCGTGCAGGTACTCCGTGTAGCGGCTGAAGTCCCGGTTGCCGGTCCAGAACGCATCGTCGTCGCGCTGCGGGTGGACGGTGTCCCGGGTGAACTCCGGATGGTGCCAGTCGATCAGCGAGTGGTACAGCCCGACGCGGAGCCCCTCCGCCCGGAACGCCTCGATCATCGGCCCGAGCAGGTCCTTGCCCCACGGCGTGTTCGTCACCTTGTAGTCGGTGAGGTCGGAATCCCAGAGGCAGAATCCCTCGTGGTGCTTCGTCGTGATCGCGAAGTAGCGCATGCCGGCGCGCTTCGCCTGCCGCGCCCACTCCCGCGGCTCGAACAGGTCCGGCGAGAAGTGGTCGAAGTAGCGCTGATAGTGCTCGTCGGTCAGCCGCTCGCGGTTCTTGACCCACTCGTGCCGCGCCGGCAGCGCGTAGAGCCCCCAGTGGATGAAGAGGCCGAAGCGAGCCTCCTGCCACCAGCCGAGATCCGGTCCCGCCACCGTCGTCGCCGCCGTCTGCTGCTCCATCCTGCCTCCTTGCTCGCGGGCGCCGAGCGCCTCACTGTCCCCCGAAACCGCTGAGCGCGATGCCCTTCACCAGGTGCCGCTGCAGCAGGATCACGATCAGCGCGGTCGGGAGCATCGAGATCGTCGACCCTGCCATCAGATAGTTCCACTGGTCGCCCTGCTGGCTCAGGAACATCTGCAGACCGAGCGGCACGGTCGCCTTGTCCTGCGTGTTGACGACGATCAGCGGCCAGAGAAAGCTGTTCCAGTAGTTGATGAACGTGAACACCGCCAGGATCGCCATCGCCGGGCGAGCGAGCGGCAGGATCACGCTCCAGAGAATGCGCACCTTGTTGGCGCCGTCGATGATCGCAGCGCTCTCCAGCTCGATCGGGATCGTGAGGAAGAACTGCCGCATCATGAACGTGCCGAAGGCGGTGAACGCCCAGGGCAGGATCAGCGCCTGATAGCTGTTCACCCAGCCGAGCTCGTGCATCAGGATGAACATGGGGACGACCACCACCTCCTGCGGCACCATCAGCGTGCCCAGGTAGAGCAGGAAGATCGAGTCGCGGCCGGCCCAGTGGAGCCGGGCGAACGCGTAGGCGGCGAGCGCGGACGACGCGACCGTGATGATCGTCCCGAGGCCGGCGACGACGACGCCGTTGACCATGAACGTCCCGAACGGCACGTAGCTCCAGGCGGCGGCGAAGTTCTGCCACTCGAGCGCGCGCCCGATCAGCATCGGCGGCGTCTGGAAGACCTGGTCCTCCGGCTTCAGCGCCGACGCGATCATCCAGATGAAGGGGAACGCGCAGAGAAGCGCGGCGAGCGAGACGAGCACCTGGGAGACGATCCCGCCGACGCTCCAGCGGCGGGTCCCCGCCTGCGATCTCGCGATCCGGGACGCGGCAAGGCTACTCATAGTGCACCCACCGCCGCTGGCCGACGAACTGGACCAGCGTGACGACCATGATGACGGCGAACAGCACCCAGGCGATCGCCGACGCGTAGCCCATCTGATAGAACTGGAATCCCTTCTGGTACAGGTAGAAGACGAGCGTCTCGGTGTCGACGCCGGGGCCGCCCCCGGTCAGCAC
>JBAPVZ010000507.1:0-4519 GCA_049283435.1 Candidatus Dormiibacterota bacterium | reverse complement strand
GTCTCAACCTGCCCGCCGGCGTCGCGATCGAGATCAAACTGTGAATACCCCACGAGACTCCGCAAGCTCCGTCTCGCGGGGGCCCCAAAGAAAGGGACTCTTGGCGCGCAAGCGGGGCACGACGCAGCTCTTCAACGCGGACGGGACGCT
Organism: Candidatus Dormiibacterota bacterium; assembly: GCA_049283435.1. GTDB lineage: Bacteria > Chloroflexota > Dormibacteria > Dormibacterales > Dormibacteraceae > CAVTSA01. The sequence continues at coordinate 4,369 of JBAPVZ010000507.1, read as the reverse complement.
CTCCGCGGTGACTGTGCTGGAAGTCGGTCCCTGCCGGGTCATCGACCTGCGGACCGAGGAGAAGCACGGCTACAGCGCGACGCGACTCGGTTTCGAGCAGACCGAGCGGCGGCGCGTGACGAAGCCGGTCGCCGGCGAGTTCACCGCCGCGGGCCAGGAGCCCCATCGCCACCTCGTCGAGTTCCGCGACTGGTCCGGCCTCGAGGTCGGGCAGGAGCTGAAGGCGGACCTCTTCTCGGAGGGCGAGCTCGTCGACATCACCGGTCGGACGAAGGGCAAGGGCTTCCAGGGCATGGTGAAGCGGCACAACTTCAGCCGCGGCCCCGAGAGTCACGGCTCGATGAACGTTCGCCAGCCCGGCTCGATCGGCGCGACGAACTCTGCGCGCGTGTTCAAGGGCGTGCGCATGGCCGGCCACATGGGTGCGGTGCGGCGGACCGTCCAGGGCCTGAAGGTTCTGCGTGTCGACGTCGATCGCAACCTGCTGCTCGTGCACGGGAGCGTGCCCGGACCGCGGGGCGAGATCGTCGTCGTGCGCGGCTCCATCAAGCAGAAGGCGGCGAAGTCATGAGCGTGGACACCGTGGAGCGCACGGAGCTGACCGTCGACATGTTCAGCGCCGCCGGCCGGCGCACGGCTGAGGTCGACCTGCCCGAGAACGTCTTCGGCGCCGAACCGAACATGGCGGTGATGCATCAGGCGTACCTGCGCCAGCTCGCCAACATCCGCCAGGGTACGGCGGCGACGAAGACGCGCAGCGAGGTCAGCGGCGGCGGTGCCAAGCCGTACCGCCAGAAGGGCACCGGCCGCGCCCGGCACGGCTCGACTCGCGAGCCCTCGATGGTCGGCGGCGGCACCGTGTTCGGCCCGCAGCCGCGCAGCTTCCGGCTGCGCATGCCCCGGAAGATGCGCCGGCTGGCGCTGCGTTCGGCGCTGAGCGTGAAGGCGCAGGAGGGGAAGGTCCTCGTGCTCGAGGGATTCGATCTCGAGCAGCCGAGCACGGCCGAGATCGCGGCGCTGCTGCGGTCGGTCGGCGTCGAGCAGACCGCGCTGCTCGTGCTCGCGGCGTCCAACCTCGTCGTCCAGCGGTCGGCCAACAACCTGCCCTGGGCGAAGGTCGTGCTGTGGAGCAACCTGAACCTGTACGACGTCTTCACCCACGACCTCCTGATCGTCCAGAAGGACGCCCTGGAGTCGCTCTGGGAGACGTTCGGTGCGCCGGCGGAGGCCGCCTACGAGGTCGACGCCTCCATCCGCGCGATCGCGATCGAAGACGCCGTCGACGAGGCGGAGGACGCCGGCGCGGCCGAGGTCTCGGAGGAAGACGCCGGGGACGCAGCGGACGCCGGCGACGAGCCCGACGACGAGGAAGTAGAGAAAGACAAGTCCGACGACGCTGAAGACGAAGGAGCGAGCGACAAGTGAGCCGTCCCCCAGTCCAGGTCGTCTTCGGCCCGGTCATCACCGAGAAGGCCTACTCGCTGTACCAGTCGGGTCGCTACACGTTCCGCGTCGCGGGCGACGCGACGAAGACCGAGATCGCGAAGGCCCTGGAAGAGCACTACTCGGATCAGGGCATCGAGGTCGTCGCGGTCAACACGATGGCGGTCGGCGGGAAGACCCGCCGCACCGGCCAGCGTGGCGTGACCGGGCGCACCCCGAGCTGGAAGAAGGCGGTCGTGACGCTGGGCCCCGGGCAGAAGCTCGAAGGCCTGTTCGGGAGTCTGTGACATGCCGGTGAAGAAATACAAGCCGACCAGTCCGGGGCGTCGTTTCATGGCGACTGCGGACTTCAGCGAGATCACGGCCACGGAGCCGGAGAAGTCGCTGACCGAGCGGCTGCAGAATCACGCCGGACGCAACAGCACCGGCAAGATCACGATCCGGCATCGGGAAGGCCGGGGCCGCCGGCTCTACCGGCGCGTCGACTTCCGCCGCGACAAGGGCGGGGTCCCGGCCCGGGTGGCGACGATCGAGTACGACCCGAACCGGTCGGCGCGAATCGCGCTGCTGCACTACGCGGACGGCGAGAAGCGCTACATCCTGGCCCCGCTCGGCCTTCGCGTCGGCGACCAGCTGATGAGCGGTCCCGAGGCGCCGATCCGCGCCGGCAACGCGCTGCCGCTGGAGCGGATCCCGCAGGGCTCGACGATCCATAACCTGGAGGTCACGCTCGGACGCGGCGGCCAGCTCGTCCGGTCGGCCGGGACCTCGGCCCAGCTCCTCGCGAAGGAGGGCGACTACGCGGTCGTCCGCATGCCGTCGAGCGAGCTGCGGCGCATCCACGTGCGCTGCATGGCGACGATCGGCCAGGTCGGGAACCTCGATCACGAGAACGAGTCGGGCGGCAAGGCGGGCAAGTCGCGCTGGGTCGGCAAGCGACCGACCGTTCGCGGCTCGACGATGAACCCGGTCGATCACCCCCATGGCGGTGGTGAGGGCAAGACGGGGCCGGGCGGCAACCCGAAGACCCCGTGGGGCAAGCCGGCGCTCGGGCTGCGTACGCGAAATCGGAAGAAGAAGTCGTCCAAGCTGATCATCCGACGGCGCGACAAGAAATGACGACCGCATGCCTTCCCGGCACCGGGCCGGAGACGATGACGCCAGGAGCGAGGCTCACCTCGCCAGGGGAGCACTGAACACACCATGTCTCGTTCACTGAAGAAGGGGCCGTACATCGACCCCAAGCTGCAGGAGAAGGTCGAGCGGCTGAACCAGAGTCGCGAGAAGCGTGTCGTGCGCACGTGGGCGCGGCGCTGCACGATCTTTCCGGAGATGGTCGGGCATACGATCGGCGTCCACGTCGGCCGCAAGCACGTGCCCGTCTTCGTCAGCGAGAACATGGTCGGTCACAAGCTCGGTGAGTTCGCGCCGACCCGGCACTTCCGTGGTCACGTCGCGCGCTCCGAGAAGGGGAGCCGCCTGCGCTGATGGATGTGATCGCGCGTTCCAAATTCATTCGGCGGGCGCCCCGCAAGGCACGTCTCGTCGCCGACTCGGTGCGCGGCATGCGCGTCGAGGAGGCGCTGACGAACTTGCAATTCGCGCCGCAGCACGCGGCGACCGACGTCGCGAAGACGATTCGTTCGGCCGCCGCGAACGCCGAGCACAACTTCGAGCTGGATCGAGACGAGCTCTGGCTGAAGACGATCATGGTCGACGAGGGGCCGACGATGAAGCGCATCCGCCCGGTCAGCCGGGGGATGGCGCACCAGTATTTCCACCGCACCTGCCACATCACGGTCGTCGTCGAGGACCGGCCCGACGAGAGCCGGCGGCGGCGTCGCCCCGTGCAGCGTCGCCAGCAGGAGGCGCCTGAGGCTTCGATCGACGAGGCGGCTCTCGCGGAGGAGGCCCCCGACGAGGGCGAGGAGCCGACGACGGCGGCCGCGACGGCGACGGCGGAGCCCGACGCGGAGCCGATCGAGGATCAGGCCCCCTCGGAGGTCGAGGACACCGAAGAGGGGTCCGCGACCGCCGGCGCAGGGGTCGAGGACGCCGAGGGCGAGTCCGCGACGGCCGACGCAGAGGTCGAGGACTCGGCGGCGAAGCCATCGTCGAGCGTCCCTGACGAGCAAGACACCGAGGGGGACAAGTAGATGGGTCACAAGGTTCACCCGAACGCGTTCCGCCTCGGCGTGTTCCGAGGCTGGGAAGCGACCTGGTTCGCAACCAAGAAGGACTACACGAAGCTGCTTCACGAGGACCTGGACATGCGGCGCGCGATCATGCGCCGTCTGCGCAACGCGGGCATCGCGAAGATCGAGACCGAGCGGTCCTCGAACGCGCAGCTGACCGTCACGATCCACACCGCCAAGCCGGGCATCGTGATCGGGAAGGGCGGGTCGTCGGTCGACCAGTTGCGCTCCGATCTGGAGAAGCGGTTCACCGGCAACCGGATCCGCATCTCGATCCAGGAGATCAAGCAGCCCGAGCTCGACGCGCAGCTCGTCGCCGAGAACATCGCGTCGCAGATCGAGCGCCGGATCAACCACCGGCGGGCGATGAAGCAGTCGATCCTGCGGACGATGCGTTCGGGCGCCAAGGGAATCCGGATCGCGATGGGCGGTCGACTCCGCGGCGGTGAGATGGCACGCCGGGAGTGGGACCGCGCCGGTCGCGTGCCGCTGCACACGCTGCGCGCCGACATCGACTTCGGCCGCGCCGAGGCGAAGACGACGTTCGGGGTCATCGGCATCAAATGCTGGATCTACAAGGACCTGGTCGCGCCGAAGCGGCGTGGCGGGGGAGCCTTCCAGGAGACCGCGGCGCCGCCGCAGGAGCTGCCGCCAGGCGATCTGCCGGGTCGTGGTCGTCGCCGGCCGCGCCGTGACGAGGGTGCCGCGCCCGGCGGACCGCGCCGTCCGGC
>JBAPVZ010000506.1:0-2406 GCA_049283435.1 Candidatus Dormiibacterota bacterium | reverse complement strand
GTTCCGGATGCGGTGGTCCTACCTGTCGCCTATGGAGATGCGCTGAGCGGCGTGTATCGAGGGTTCAAGGAGCTGCTCCAAGCTGGACTGATTGCGCGCATCCCTCGCCTGTTCGCCGCCGAGACCTTTCCTTCGCTCTCCGGTGCGCTCGCCACGGATTCGCCGTCACCGGTGGCAACTCGCGGCGGACCGTCGAGGTCGATGTCGGTAGCGACGCCGACGGGGACCTATCAGTCACTGCGGGCGATCCGTGAGTCGGAGGGTGGCGCGGTTCCCGTCTCCGACGGGGAGACCGCTCGGGCACATGCAGACCTCCGCCGGAGTGGACTGCTGGTCGAGTTCAGCTCCGCGATGCCGCTGGCGGCGGTGAGGCGCCTGGTTGCCGACGGAGAGCTGCACCGTGACGATCGGGTCGTTCTGGTGATCACCTCGAGTGGTCTGAAGGACCTCGAGCTCACCGGCGAGACGGAGGAGGCGCCGCTCGTCGAAGCGAATCTGGCCTCGCTCTCGGCCGAACTGGCCAGGAGATTCGCCTTCCGTGCCTGAGCTCGGACTCCTGCTGCTGCCCGACCGGCCGGTGCGAGACCTGGTCGTCGAAGCCCGTCACGCGGAGGCGCTCGGGTTCGGCACCGTGTGGGTCGCGGACGAGAAGTTCTACCGCGACCCGTGGGTGGTGCTCTCGGCGACGGCGCTGGCCACCTCCCGGATCCGGCTGGGCACCGGTGTCACCGAGCCGTATGCGCGGCACCCCGCGCTGATCGCGGCGGCCATGGCCACCCTCGAGGAGCTCGCGCCGGGGAGGATCGTGGTCGGCCTCGGGGCGGGGGGACCAGGGTTTCCGCCCATGGCCGTCCACCGCCGTCGACCTGCGGTGGCGCTCCCGGAGGCGGTCGAGATCCTTCGCGGTCTCTTCCGGGGGGAACGGGTCTACCAGGAGGGCCGGGTCCTCTCGTTCCTGGGGGGAGCCTTGAACTTCCCCCCGGCACGCCCACTGCCCATTTATGTGGCGGCTCGGGGAGAGCGCGTCATGGAGGCGGCGGCCAGCTGTGCGGACGCCGTGATCGTGGCGCCCTTCGCTTCGCCGGAGGCCGTCACCCTGGCGGCCGGGGTAGTCCGAGGAGCGGCCGAGCGATCGGGCGTTCCGCCGCCGAAGATCGTCGCGCGCGTCGACGTGTCGATCGCAGAAAGTGCTCAGGCCGCGAGGGAGGCCGTCCGTCATTTCGTCGCCCTCCCCCTGTGGGTCAGCTACCCGAACCTGAGCTACGCGGAACGACTGGGGGTCGAGCTTCCACAGGAGTTGGTTCGGTGCCTGGCGCGCCGGGAGTACGACGAGATCGACGCCGCCGCCGCGATGCTTCCGGGCGCCATGTTCGACCACTTTGCGATTGCCGGCCGGAGGAGCGACGTGAAACGACGGCTGGCTTCGCTGCTGCCGATCGTCGACGAGGTGATCGTGCATCCCGTGCCGGCCGGCGGAGCTTCTCGAGAGGAGCTCGCGACGCAGATCGCGGAGGTTTGGAGCGAGGTCCGCGCGGACCGAGAGACGGAAAAGCGAGGGAGCGTATGAAATTCGGCGTCGGCATTCCGACGTGCACGGCCGGGATGATGTATCCACCCCCGTTCGCCAGCGCCGAAGAGGTGGTCAGGGTCGCCCTGGAAGCGGAGCAACTGGGCTATTACGAGGTCGCGGGGAACGATCACCTCTCGACGCAGCGCTATGTCCGGGAAGCCTTCTCGCACCCTCCCGACTTCTTCGAGCCGCTGATCACCCTCAGCTACATCGCCGCGCAGACATCGGTGCTTCGCCTGATGACCGGGGTCATCGTGCTGCCCTCGCGCCAACCCGTCGTGCTGGCCAAGCAAGTGGCCACGCTCGACCAGCTGAGCGGCGGCCGGCTCATCCTCGGCGTCGGACTCGGTGCGTACCGAGAAGAGTTCGAGGCGGCGATGCCGGACCTGAGCTCGGCGCCACGCGCATCGCTGCTGCGAGAGGGGATCGATGCGCTCCGGGTTCTCTTCACCGAGCGGCGGGCATCGTACGTGGGCCGCTACCACCGCTTTCGCGATGTCGAGATGTACCCGAAGCCGCAGCAGAATCCCCTCCCCATCTATTCGTCGGCCAACTCCGACGGAGCGATCCGCCGAGCGGCACTGCAGTGCGAGGGCTGGCTGCCGGCCGGGATCAATCCTGCTCGGCTTCGAGAGGGCCGGCAGAAACTGCGGACGATCGCTGCCGCCGCTGGTCGAGATCCGGATCAGATCGTCATCGCTCCCCAGCTCACCGTGTGCCTGGGTCGTACGACCGAGGAGGCCCGCGACCGGTTCGAGCACTCCCAGCTTTATCATCACCTGCTCTCTCTCGCCAGGTCGACGATGCGCGACATCCCGGCGAGTACGCACATCGAG
>JBAPVZ010000505.1:0-1836 GCA_049283435.1 Candidatus Dormiibacterota bacterium | reverse complement strand
GGTACCAGCGGCCGCCGCCAGAGCCGCGGAACAGGAACCCCAGGATCCACAGCACAAGTGCCACGGCGAGGGCGATCCAGAGAACGTGCAGAAACACCCCGCCGCCGCCCAGCAGGACGACGATGATGATGAGCGCAATGATCGGAAACAGCATGTACGCGCCTTCTCCTCATGGTGGCGCTGCGTCGACGGAGCGCCTCGGTTACCAGTGCCACGTCAGTATATGGAAAAGATGATAGGGATGATATCAAATCGCCGCCGGCGAGCCGACGTGCGAGCGCGGATGATCCCTCTGAGCGCAGCTACACTGAGCGGGGGCGACCATGGAGAGCGATGAGCTGGAGCGTCGGAGCAAGGAGCTGGCGCGAGACCAGGATGATCTCCAGAAGAAGGTCTCGCCGACGCCCCACCTGCAGGCAGGAGAGGATCCCGAGACCGCCTTCGCCGACGATGCCGAGCATTGGGTGCGCGTCTACCAAGAGCTGGCCCAGTTCAAGCAGGAGCTGCTGCGCCGCCTGCGCGAGCATATCGTGCTTTCGCGCGAGGAGGCAGCGGCGGCGGAGCTGCGCCGTGACGAGCGGGTGTGGCACCTCGAGCTCCAGCGCATCGTGCTGCACCTGGACTACTGGCGCGAGCGGGAGCGAGTGCTGGCGCGCGAGCGGTGATCGCGTCGCCGGACGCCGGAGTCGGGCTCATCAGGTGTCGTTCGCGGAGTGCCGCGGAGTCGAGGTCCCCGGGCCAGCCCACCAACTACGGAGCGGGCCGAAGGTCGAGGCGGAACGTCGCTCCCCCGCCCGGCGACGACCGCTCCAGGTCGAGTGTGCCGCCCATGTCCTCGGCGGCGCGCCGGCTCAGATAGAGCCCCAGACCCGACCCGGGACGGCGATCGTCCCGAGGACGATCCCGAAAGGACCGTCCGAACAGTTTGGCGGCGCCCCGCACCGAGAGACCGAACCCGTGGTCGGACACCCGCACGTACGGCGTCTCCTGCTGACCGACCTCGACGGTCACCTCCGGCGGGCCGTCCGAGTAGGTCAGTGCGTTGTCGAGCAGGTTGTCGAGAATGCGGGCGAGCAAGGTGGCATCGGCAAAGGCCGCCGTACCCGGCGCCAGATGGGGCTCCATCGTGCCTCCGAGCAGCTCGGACTTGGCGCCCGCGCGTCGAATCGCGTGGCGCACCTCCTCGTCGACCGCCAGTGGGCGGCAGTCCCGCAGCCGGGTGGCCAGGCGCACGACCGTGTCCAGACGCTCCAGCTGGGCGTTCGCCTCGGTCAGCTTCTCGTCGATCCGTCGCAGCGCCTGCTCCTGCGCATCGGTGAGCGGACCGAGCGATTGGTCCCGGATCATCTGCGCGTAGCCACGCACCAGCGTCAACGGGCGACGGGTCTCGTGGATGCCGCTCGCCAGCAGGTCGGGCTCAGGAAGGTCCTGTCCGAGCTCTTCGTTCTCCATAGCTCACGTTTTTGCCCCGGATTCGGTGCCCACTCGGGCCGCCACAGCCGACTACTCGATTCCGTCGTCGCCCCGCATCCGTCTCTGCGGCGGCGCACTGCACGCGATCACGACCCAGGCTGCGGTCTGATGCGCCTCACCGAACTCTCATCCTAGGCGGCCGCAAACGCTGATGCAGCTAATCTGCACCTATTAGTATCACGTTTTATTGCATCCGACGGTAGGGTCCAGGTCGCGGTCCGCTCGCGGCTGGACACGATCTTCTATGGTGACGCACGATAGCCTCGAGGTGAGCGGCCGGCCGACGCCGCCGTCGGTGACCTCCGGGAAGTCGAGTCATGCCGTCGGAGCGGTGCGGCGCATCGCATGGGCTCATGGAGGGCG
>JBAPVZ010000504.1:0-1717 GCA_049283435.1 Candidatus Dormiibacterota bacterium | reverse complement strand
CGCCTGGCGTCCGATCAGCTGCGGAAAGCCCCGGCTGCCGCGCCGGCGATCGTCCGGCAGGTCGCCGAGCACCTGCGTCAAGTGGCCGGCGATGCCGAGCAGGGCCGCCGCCGCGATCGCCCATCCGGCGGGGAGGTGGGGAGGGGTCGACCCCAGCGTGACGACGGCAGGGAGGAGGCCGAACGACACCGCGTAGACGGCGACGCTGACGGGAAGATCCTTCAACCGCAGGTTGTACGCGAGCGCACCGGCCTCGGCGACGAACAGGGCGACCGCGCCGTAGACGCCGGCGAGCAGCGCGAGTGGCAGGTGGATCAGCAGCGCGGCGATGGCGGCGCCGCCGACGAGGCGCGGAGACACGGTGCCGGCCACGAGGGGCTTCTGGGTGCGGCCTGCCGAACGGTCGAGATCGCGATCCAGGTAGTCGTTCGACCAGCCGATTGCGAGGTGGCCGAGCCCGACCGCGGCGGCGAGCAGCCAGGTCGACAGCCCGCGACCGGCGGTCCAGGCGAGCACGCCGACGAGCACCGTCACCGCGATGACCGGCTCCAGGTGCGCGGCAGCCACCAGGCCGGCGATGCGGGCACGCTGCATGCGAGCAGTGTGTGACGCCGGCCGCCTCGGCGGCAGGGCCGTAGAGAGGAGGACACGGAACACGGACCTCGGCTGGCGGCTCCGGCTCGTCCACGACGCGGGCGATCGCGTCACGACCTCGGCTCGGCCGAGTCCGGGGCGGTGGGCGCGATGCGCGGCGCGCCGCCGGCGACGGGGTGGTAGCGTCGCGCGAAAGTGGATGCCGAAGTCGTCGTCGCCGGCGCCGGACCAGTCGGGAGCGCGCTCACGCTGCAGCTTCGGCGCGGCGGCGTCCGTACCGTGCTCCTCGACAAGGCGACGTTCCCTCGCGACAAGCCCTGCGGCGAGGGTCTCCTGCCGTCGGGCGTCGCCGTGCTCCGTTCGGTCGGCGTCGATCTGGGTGAGCTGGGCTTCCCGTCGCTCGACGGAGTTCGCTACCGCGTCCCCGGCCGGGGCTGGGCTCGGGGCAGGTTTGCCGGTGCCGCGTTCGGGGTCCGGCGGCTGCGACTCGACGCGCTGCTGGCGGCCGCCGCCGAGGCGACGACCGGAGTCGGCGTCCACGATCTGCGGCCGGTCTCGGGCGGGTGGCGGCTCGACACCGACCGGGGGCCGGTGACGGCGCCGATCGTCGTCGCCGCCGACGGCGTGCGCTCGTCGATTCGCCGCCGTCTGGGGTGGGACGGCGGGGCGACCGCAAGCCGTCGCTTCGGCCTGGTCGGGCATCTGCGGGCGGCCGGGCATCGGCGGCACGAAATCGTCGTGACGCTGCTCGGCGAGGTCGAGACCTATCTCGCCCCGGCCGGCGTCGACGAGCTGCTGCTGGCCGTCCTCGGCGAGCGCGGCCGGCTGCGACTGCCGCGGGCCTCGGTCGCCGACTCCTACCGGGCGTTCGTCGAGCGCGCGCATCCCGACCTCGCCGGGTGCGAGGTGCTCCACGCCGTACAGGGGGCAGGCCCCTTCGGGGTCCGGCCGCGGCGGGTCGCGGGTGGGGGCGTCTTCCTCTGCGGTGATGCGGCGGGATTCCTCGATCCACTGACCGGCGATGCGATGGCGGCGGGCCTCGTGCAGTCGGCGGTGCTGGCGGCGCTGCTCATCCGGGATCCGCGCACCGCCGCGCCGGCCTACCGGCGATACTGCGCCGGGC
>JBAPVZ010000503.1:0-5129 GCA_049283435.1 Candidatus Dormiibacterota bacterium | reverse complement strand
CCAGCGTGCCGGCGGCCGCGCCGGCCGCGGTGCCGGCCGCGTCGCTGAGCGCGATCGTGCCGGCGGTCGTCGCCCCGTCGACGGTGACGGCGCCGGCGAACTGGTTCCCGAAGCCGTCCTTGCGGTTGGCGCCCCACCCGTAGCTGTAGACGTCACTGCCCAGCATGAGCGTGATCGCAGCGGCGCCGGCACCCCTCGTCGACGCCTTCCAGAAGCTGCTGTCCGCCGGGTTGAACCCGGTCTTCAGGTCGCTCGTGATCTTGTCGGTCGTGTTGAGGAACTTCGACACCTCGGGGTTGTCGGCCAGGTACCGGGTCCCCGGCAGACGACCCGACTGGATGTACTTCTGCAGGAGCGTGGACCCGTCGGTGACGAAGCGCTGGCCCTTTGCGATCACGTACTTCCCGTTGTCGATCAGCTGGTAGCCCTTCAGGGTTGCCCAGATCGCGGGCAGCACGCCACCCTTGGCGCCGAAGCCCCAGGCCTTCGTGAGCCACCATTTGTTCTGCATCAGCCAGGCGACGGTCGCGCCGCCGGCGGGGACCGCCGCCACCAGGCCGTTCTGCCCGGCGGGCAGCGCCTTCATGATCTGCGCCGCCCGCGCCTTCGCACCCTGCGGCTCCTCGCCTCTGACGAGGGAGTCGATCGTCGCCGACTGCGTCGTGGCGACCGCGTTCGGGTTCGCGCAGACGCCGTTCGCGTTCTCGAACGCCTGCCCGACGTCGCCGACCCAGACGTCGGTCGAGGCGTTGCCGCTCGCGTAGCTCGCGACCTGGGCGCCGAGCGAGGGGAGCGCGCCGAGCACGCTGGGGTCCGGATGCGATTGGTTGAGCGCATCGATCGCCGCCTGGAGCCGCCGGCCCTGCGCGATCAGCTGTGCGTCCATGTCGATGGTCGCACTCGCGTACGACTGAAGGTCCGCGGGAATCGCGCTGCACTGCGACATCTTGACCACCTCAACCGGCCCGCGCCTCCTACGCGAGCGCCTCGACACGGGCGCCGCCGCACCGGCGCCTCGTAGTAGAAACGTGCGGAGCGCCGAGCGGAGTCGCTCGAATCCGGCCCCGACGGCACCGGCGGTTCGCGATCGATCAGAGCGCGGGCAGGTTCTCCACGATCGCCTCCTGCGTCGTGCGCGCGATGACGACGACCGCGTCGACGGTGCCCTCCGTGTTCGACTCGATGTGGTGCGCGAAGGGAGGCACGTAGATGAAGTCGCCCGGCTTCGTCCCGATCGCACGCTCCTCGCCGTTCTCCCGACCGACGAAGGTCGGATTGCCGCTCACGACATAGATCCCCGTTTCCGAGCGGCCGTGGTGATGCGGGCCCGAGCTGACGCCGGCGGGCACCGTGGTGAGGCCCATCCAGATGCCCTTCGAGCCGGCGAGGTCGCCCGAGATCCCGGCGCATCGCTGCATCCCGGTCGTCTGCCCGGTGCTGTAGGAACAGTCCTCGGCCGGCACGTGGACGAGTCTCTCCGGGTTCTCTGCCGCATTCTCGGTCACAGCCATCCTTTCTCCTCCGCGAGGCGTGCGGCCTCGGTTCGATTGCGCGCGTCCAACTTCTGAATCGCCGCCGACAGGTGGTTGCGGACCGTTCCCTCGGACAGGAACAGCCGCTTCGCCACGATCGCCACGCTGGCGCCGTCGACCGAGGATCGCAGCACGTCGCGCTCGCGCGGTGAGAGCGGGCTCACCCCCTCGCTGAGCGCCTGGGTGGCCAGGTCGGGATCGACAACGCGCTCGCCGGCCACCGTGCGCCGGATCGCGACCGCGAGCTCGCCGGCCGGCGCGTCCTTGAGCAGGAATCCACTCGCACCGCTTTCCATCGCTCGGCGCAGAAAGCCCGGGCGCCCGAACGTCGTCAGCATCAGGACCCGGCATCCCGGCAGCTCACGGCGAAGGGCGCCGGCCGCTGCGATCCCGTCCATCCCCGGCATCTCGATGTCGAGCAGTGCGATCTCAGGCTGCGTCTCCAGCGCCCGAGCGACGACCTGATCGCCGCGATCCACCTCGGCGACGACCTCGATGTCGTCCTCCATCGAGAGCAGTGCGGCCAGTGCCCCCCGCACCATGTCCTGGTCTTCGGCGAGCAGCACGCGGATCACGTCGTCGGGCTTGCCTGGAGCTGCTCGCCCGCCAGCGGCAGCGACGTGAGCAGCGAGAACCCGCCGGTTGCCAGCGGTCCGAACTCCAGCTCGCCACCGAGCGCGCGCGCCCGCTCACGAAGCCCCCGAAGTCCGTTGCCCGCGCCGTTAGCCGGCGGCGGCAGCACTGGCCCATCGTTGACGACCTCGAGCTGCACCGCATCGGCCTGTCGTGTCATCTCGAAGCGCACCCGGCGCGCCGCGCCGTGGCGGATCACGTTGGTCGTCGCCTCACGCACAGTCCAGGCGAGTGCGCTGTCGACGCGGGCCGGCAGTGCCCCCACCGCGGTGCCCATCCGCACCTGCATGCCGCCCAGCTCGAGCGTCGATCGCGCGCTGTCGAGCTCCGCCGAGAGGCTCGGCTGGCGGTACCCGGACACCGCCTCGCGCACCTCGCGCAGCGCCTCTCGGGCGACCCGCTCGATGTCCGCCGCCTCCCGCGCCGTCCGCTCCGGCGCCCGCTCGGCCATGCGGTGCGCGAGCTCCGCCTTGAGCACGATCACCGACAGGCTGTGACCGAGCAGGTCGTGCAGGTCTCGCGAGAAGCGCAGGCGCTCTTCGGCGACGGCGAGGCGCGCGATCTCCTCCCGGGCCGCATGGAGGCTCGCGTTCGCCGAAGCGAGACTGTAGAACGCGAGCATGGCGCCGCCCGACGAGCCGACGATCATGGCCTGGAGGACGATCTCCCAGAGGTCGAGATGCTGCAGCAGGCCGATCGCGGCGCCGGCCGCGGCGATGGACAGGATCGCCGCCGCGGCCCGGCGGGTGCGCGGCAGCACCGTGAACGTGACCACCGACGCGACATAGGCGAGCACGTAGCCGAACCCGTAGTTTCCCCCGAGCACGGCGAGCCCGAGTCCGAACACGAGCGCGGCCGCCGCCATCAACCGCAGGTCGCGGGCTCGGCGTTGACGTCGCGCGGTGACCAGCCAGAACGCCCCGTACCCGAGCACGAACAGCGCGAGCAGCGCCGTGAGCAGCCCGCGCGTCGCCAGCGAGCCGGCGCTGGTCCAGAGGGACACGACGGGCAAGGCCAGGTAGACGATCCAGATCATCGACCAGAAGAGCCCGGACCGCCTCTCGCCCCCGAACCGGTCGCGGAGCCGGGAGAAAGGCGCCATCCCTGGATCGTACCCGCCACCGAACCGGCCGGGAAGTGACGGGTGCGATGACTTTGCCATGACAGCCGTCACGTCGGATTCCTGACCGCCGTGACTGGCGTCCCGAACGCAGAGACCGTACCTTCCGGCTCATGAACGAGATGGCCGTGGAGCTGACCGGGGCCGCCAAGAGCTACGGCTCGCTGGAGGCCCTGCGCGGGGTCGACATCGCGATCCCGCAGGGCCAGACGGTCGCCATGCTGGGCCCGAACGGAGCCGGGAAGTCGACCGCGATGAACCTCATGCTCGGGTTGCGCAAGCCGACGCGCGGGAGGGCGGCGTTGTTCGGCATCGACCCCGGCGATCGGCGGGCCCGGAGCCGGGCCGGCGTCATGCTGCAGGAGTCCGGCGTCAACGACGCGATGCACGTGCGCGAGCTGGTCGACCAGTTCCGCGCCTACTACCCGAACCCGCTGCCGCGCGATCGGGCGATCGCGATCGCAGGCCTGGAGGAGAAGGCGAACAGCGCGGCGCGCGCTCTCTCCGGGGGCCAGAAGCAGCGGCTCTACTACGCGCTCGCGGTCTGCGGCGACCCGGACGTGCTCTTCCTCGACGAGCCGACCGTCGGCATGGACGTCGAGTCGAGGCGGGGCTTCCTGGACGGGATTCGCGACTTCGCCGCTTCCGGCCGCACGGTCCTGCTCACCACGCACTATCTGGAGGAGGCGGATCAGCTGGCGGAGCGCATCGTCGTCATCGACCAGGGGAAGGTGATCGCGGACGGGTCGCCCGGTGAGATCAAGTCGAGAGTGGGCGGGCGGCGGATCACGTTCGACGCCGACCACCCGTTGACACCTCGCGATTTCGACGGGCTACCTGTGCGCAGTCTCGATCTTCGGGGCCATCGCGCCTGGATGTTGAGCGACGAGCCCGAGGCGGTGCTCGCCGCCCTCTTCGGCAGGGGGGTCGCGATGCAAAACCTGGAGGTCGTCGGAGCGGACCTCGAAGAGGCGTTCCTGGCACTGACCGGGCGCGACACCGAACAGCGTCAGGTCAAGGAGGTGGCATCGTGAGCGTCCAGCAACCAGCGGTGGCGCAGGTGCGGCGCCGAGAGGTCGCGTCGATCCCGTCAGTCGCGTTTGCCCAGATCAAGGCGGTGCTGACCGGCTACCGGCGCAACCCGTTCTTCGTCATCTTCTCGGCGGTACTCCCGATCTTCTTCTATGCGATATTCGGGCTCACCGAGGGCACCCACCGGCTGAACGGGAACTTCACCGTGAGCGCCCTGATCATGGGCAACATGGCGGCCTACGCGGTCAGCAATCTGCTCGTCCTCAACATCGGCATCGGGCAGGCCACCCAGCGCTCGCAGAAGCTCGACCTGCTGCAACGGGCAACCCCGCTGCCGCCGTGGATCGCGATCACCGCCAATGCGGTCGCCGGCCTGCTGATCGCCGCGCTCGCGGTCATCGTGCTCTTCGTCTTCGCGGGCACCGCCGGCGGCGTCCACCTCGATCTCGTGACCTATCTGAACCTGCTCTGGCGGGTGCTGCTGGGGGCGATCCCGATGCTCGGCCTGGGGCTCTCCATCGGCTACGGCTTCAGCGGCAACGTGGCGCCGGCCGTGGCGAACCTGATCTACCTGCCGATGTCGTTCCTCTCCGGCATCTTCATCCCGATCAGCGAGTACCCCACGTTCATCCAGAACCTGGCCCCCATCTTCCCCGTCTACCACTATGCGCAGCTCGTCGACGGCACCATGAACTACTCCAAGGAGAGCCTCGGCTGGGCACTGCTCTGGCTGGCCGTCTGGGGCGTGCTGCTGATGGGTCTCGGCATCTGGCTCTACCGCCTCGACCAGCGCCGCAAGTTTTCCTGATCCA
>JBAPVZ010000502.1:0-4543 GCA_049283435.1 Candidatus Dormiibacterota bacterium | reverse complement strand
ACATGCAACTATCAACACGGAGATTCGGGCCAATCACCTCACAATCCACAGAGGGCCTTCTCGATGCCACGAACCTCGCCATCCTGACCGAGCTGGACCGGGAGCCGCGGCTCCCGACGTCGGAGCTGGCACGCCGGGTCGGCAGGTCGGCGCCGGCCGTCGCGGAGCGGATCGCGCGCCTGCAGGAGGCGGGCGTGATCACCGGCTGGCGTCTCGATCTCGGCGCCGCCGCCCTCGGCCTGCCCCTCCACGCCTACGTGCGCATCCGCCCGGCGCCGGGTCAGCTCCCCCGGGTCGCGCGCATCGCCCAGCAGACGCCCGAGATCGTCAGCTGCGATCGGGTAACCGGCGAGGACTGCTTCGTCGCCAACCTCCACGTGCGGGACGTCGGGCACCTGGAGGAGGTGATCGATCGCTTCCTCGCCTACGGCCAGACGACCACCTCGATCGTCCAGTCCTCCCCCGTCCCCCGCCGGTCGCCGCCGCTGCCGGGAGCCGAACCCAGACCGTGAGCGCTCGCTCGACGGGTTGCCGGCGCCGATCCTGCTGATCGCGCCGAGCACCGCGAGATCGAGGTACCGCCGCCGAGCGGACTATGTGATCCTCGCCGATACGCATCGGATGCAGGCCCACGTTCGTATGATGTTTGGATGGACAGTGCGCTGGCGAAGGTGACGCGGAACGGGCAGATCTCCCTGCCCGCCGAGGTACGGCACCGGTGGGCCGCCGACGCGGTGATCGTCGTCGACCGCGGCGACTACGTGATCGTCCGGCCGATGCCAGGCGACCCGATCACTGCGCTGGCGGGGATCTTCGCCGGGCCCGGACCGACGACCGACGACATGCGCACCGCCGAACGGGTGGGTGACGTGGAGCGCGAAGAGCGCCGCCGTCGCCACCCGTGACGGTGCTGGATGCCTATGCGGTGCTCGCCTACCTGCGGGGCGAGGAGGCCATGTCAGAGGTCCAGATCCTCCTGCGCAAGCCGACCGCGATGTGCGCAGCCAATCTCTCCGAAGTCATCGACCAGCTGGTCCGCGTGGACCACGTGGAGCCCGACGAGGCACGGGTGGGTCTCGCCGTCCTCGTTCGTTCCGGGTTGACGGTGGTCGCGGTATCGCCCGAGATCGCTCTGCTGGCCGGCGAGTTGCGCGCGCGGCACCACGACCGGCGGACCTGTGATGTGAGCCTGGCGGATTGTCTGGCGGCCGCGACGGCCCTGACGTTGCGCCGTCCACTGGCGACCGCCGATCCGGCACTGGCACGGGTGTGCCTCGGCAAGAGGGGAGCGCTCCACCCTCTGCCCGACACGGCCGGCCGCCGGCCACCGTGGCCCGGGGCCGAGCTACACCCGTGAGCCGCGCCTCGCCGGCACCGCTCAGCCGGTGTTCTGCAACCCTGCCGCAACCCCGTTGACGGTGACGAGCAGCAGGCGCTCCAGGCGCTCGCGTTGCGGCGTCTCGCCCTCTCGAAGTCCGCGGAGCGCACGCAGCTGAAGGTGGCTCAGCGCGTCGACGTAGGGGTTGCGCAGCTCGACCGCCCAGGACAGCACACGCCGGATCTCCAGGAGCCGGGTGTGGCCGGTCACCGCGAGCACCCGCTCGGTCGTGCGGTCGTACTCGTCGAGCACCCGCTGCGTCAGCTCGGGGCGGCCCCCGACCGCCAGGTATCGCTGCGCGATGCGGCGATCCGTCTTGGCGAGGCTCATCTCCGCGTTGTCGAGCAGCGACGCGAAGAGCGGCCAGGACCCGTAGGCATCCTGCAGGTCGGCCAGGTCGGCCGCCGCGAGCCCGCTCCCCAGGCCGTACCAGCCGGGCAGGTTGAGCCGCATCTGCGACCAGGCGAAGACCCAGGGGATCGCGCGCAGCTCGTCGAGGCTCGCCCCTCCCCCCCGCCGGGCCGGGCGCGACCCGATGCGCAGGCTGCTCAGCTCCTCCAGGGGGCTGACCCGAGCGAACCAGCGACCGAGCTCGGGTGCCTCGACGAGCGCGCGATAGGCACGATGAGCGGTCTCTCCGATCTGCGCCGCGAGGGGTCCGAAACGCGCGGCCGCCCCCTCCGTCCGCTCGGCGACCGAGGGGCTCGACGCGAGCAGGACGGCGGACGTCATCTGCTCCAGGTGGCGCTGCGCCAGTGCCGGGTTGCCGTAGCGCGCGAAGATGACCTCACCCTGCTCGGTCACCTTGAACCGGCCGGCGACCGACCCGGGCGCCTGGGCGAGCACGGCGCGGTTCGCCGGACCGCCGCCTCGACCGAGCGCGCCCCCCCGGCCGTGGAAGATCGTGAGCTCGAGATCCTTGCCGGACGCCCAGCGGGCGAGCGCCGCCTGCGTGTCGTAGAGCGCGAGCGCGGCGGCGGCCGGGCCCATCTCCTTCGCCGAGTCGGAGTAGCCGAGCATGATCTCGAGCCGGCGACCGTTCTGCGCGAGCCGCCGCTGCACGGGCGCCAGGGTCAGCATCTCGTCGGCGACCGCGACGGCCCGCTGCAGGTCCTCCGCGGTCTCGAAGAGGGGAACCACGTCGAGCTCGGGTACGGTCGGGCCACCGGCCCGCTGGGCGAGCTCGAACACATCGGCGACGTCGCCGGCCGTGCGCGTGAAGCTGATCACGTAGCGATGGCAGGCCGCGACCCCGTCGCGACGCTGGATCTCGGCGACGACGCGCAGCGTCGCCAGTACCTCCTGCGTCGGCCCTGACAGCTCCCCGCCCGCCCGCACCTCCTGCAGCGCCCGCGAATGCACCGAGCTGTGCTGCCGGATCTCCAGCTCGGCGAGATGGAATCCGAACGTCTCGGCGGCCCAGAGCAGATCCTGCAACGCACCGTGAGCGAGCCGGCCGGCACCGGCGCTGACCAGCGAGGCCTGGACCGCGCGCAAATCATCGAGATACTCACGGCTCGATCCATAGGCCATCGCCGCCTCGGCCGCCCGCGTCGCCCGCAGGCGCTCAGCCATGTGCAGCAGGAAGCGGCGGTGCGGCTCGCCGGCGAGCGCCGTGTCGACCGCGCTCGGTTGCAGCGCGCGGGCCTCCGCCTCCTCCAGGCGGCGACGCAGTCCGGAGTCGGGCGGCGTGGAGGCGGCACTCGCGGTCAGCTCTCTCGCGAGCCGCGCCGTCCGCGTCGCCAGCGTGTCCAATGCGGTCGCGACCTGCACGCGCATCGTCTCGGCAGAGACGCTCGCGGTGACGAACGGATTCCCGTCGCGATCGCCGCCGACCCAGCTGCCGAACTCGACGAACGCCGGTGTGAGCGGTGAGCCGTGCCCGTCCCGGTCGGGTGCGAGCACCTCGTCGAGCGTTCGGTAGAGACTCGGCACGACCGTGTACAGCGTCTCCGCGAAGACGGTGAGCGTCGAGCGCACCTCGTCCAGCGGCCGGATCTGACTGCTGCGCAGCTGGGCGGTACGCCAGAGGCCGTCGATCTGCTCCAGGAGCCGGCGCTCGGCATCGCGGCGCTCGGTGTCGGAGGCGAGCTTGTCCTCCAGCCGGTCGAGCTGGCGCGCCACCCGGCGAATCGCCGCCGTGACGGCGCCGCGCCGCGCCTCGGTCGGGTGCGCCGTGAAGACGAACGTCAGCGCGAGCTCCGACAGCAGCGTGCGCAGGCGCTGCTCGCCGAGCTCAACGCGAATCCCCTGGACCGTCGCTGCGAGCGACTCTCGAGCGACCCCTCCGCGATCCTGGGCCCGCAGAGCACGCGCCCGGTGGTGCTCCTCGGCCAGGTTCGCGAGGTGGAAATAGCAGGTGAACGCATGCGCGATCTGCTCCGCGCGCTCGAGCGGCCACGACGCAACGAGCCGCTCGACCGCTCGCTCGTCGACGTCGCTGTCGCGCGCCGCGATGACGAGCCGGCGCAGCTCCTCGACGTCATGGAGCAGATCCTCGCCGCCGTCCTCGGCGAGGACGCGTCCCAACGCGGTGCCGAGCAGACGAACGTCGTGGCGAAGCGCGTCCGGCATCGCCCGGCGAGCGCTTGCCCGGAGCGAGGAGGGGGGCGCCGGGTCCACCTGGCCATCGTAGTGGCTGGACCGCCATCCTCAAGCCCTCGCGGCGCCCCTCAGAGGACACGAAAACACCGGCGCGGCGAACGCCGCGCCGGTGCCGGGCCCAGACCCGAACGAGATCAGTGGCTCAATGCGGCGCGCTGCCGCCCGGTGACGAAGGTCGACGCTGCGCTCAGGGCGATCACCGCGCCGAGGATCCAGACCGTCCACGCCACCCCGGCGACGCCCACGAACCCGAGCACCCAGGGAGCGATGAACAGCAGGACGCCGATCACGACCGCCGCACCGCTCGCGATCCGCTGCGCCGGCTGCATCAGCATCCAGAGCGCCGCGACGACGGTGAGCACCCCACCGACCAGCGCGGTCCACGTTGCCGGCCCGTTGCCCGTCGCCGCGAACACGAACGGTGAGATGAACACGAGCACGCCTGCGACGACGTTGACCCAACCCTGCCAGAGCTTCCAGGAACCGACCATGACGACACCTCTCGAGCGCGCCACCCACCATGCCCGGCGGCGGTGGGCGTGCCCGTCGGGGCCCTGCCGC
>JBAPVZ010000501.1:0-3082 GCA_049283435.1 Candidatus Dormiibacterota bacterium | reverse complement strand
GCCGAGCACGGCTGGCTCGGCGCCTGGCGAGACGGGATCTTCCCGTTCCATCACTTCCACTCGACCGCGCATGAGGTGCTCGGCATCGTCGAGGGGTCGGCGACGGTGATGCTCGGCGGCCCGCGCGGCACCTCGTTCGACGTGCGCCGAGGGGACGTGCTCGTGCTTCCCGCCGGTACCGGACACCGCAATCTCGGGTCGAGTCCCGACCTCATCGTCGTCGGGGCCTACCCCGATGGCATGTCGTGGGACCTGCGCCGCGGCGATCCGGGTGAGCATGCGCAGGTGCTGAGAAACATCCGCGCCGTTCCGCTCCCCCGCACCGACCCGGTCGGCGGCCACACGGGGCCACTTCTCGACCTGTGGCGGGATGGGCTCTGAACAGGTGGTCCTGCCGCGCTGGGAGGAGCTTCGAGGGGATGAACTTTGATTTCATCGCCTGATCCACCTCCTGGCTGAGAATCAGCAACCAGCGCCCCGGTTTTGCGATCGAGTTGCTCTGGACTCCGTGGCATGCGCCTGTCAACCTTTTCTCAGTGACGATTTGCAGCCAGGCGCGACGGTCTGACTTTGGCTGATCTGAAGTTCGGGGCGTTCGTGCCGCAGGGCTGGACCATGGACCTGGTCGATGTCAGGGACCCGATCGAGAAGTACGAGACGATGAGCCGCTGCGCCCGGGAGGCGGAGCGAGCCGGCTACGACTCCATCTGGCTGTACGACCATTTCCATACGATTCCCACGCCCCAGATCCAGGCCGTGCTCGAATGCTGGACCTCGATGGCTGCCCTCGCCAGAGACACGGGCCGTGTCCGATTGGGCCAGATGGTCACCTGCAACGGTTACCGCCCGCCTGCCCTCCTGGCGAAGATGGCCAGCTGTGTCGACGTCATCAGTCGCGGTCGCCTCATCGTCGGCATTGGTGCTGGTTGGTACGGCGACGAGTACGCCGCTTATGGCTACGAGTACGGCGAGGTGCCCGACCGCCTTCGCCGCCTGCGTGAGTCACTGCAGGTCCTGCGAGCGATGTGGACACAGGAGCGGGCCGAGTTCCACGGGCGCTATTACGAGGTGCGCGGCGCGATCAACGAGCCGAAGCCGGTCCAGCGGCCGCACCCGCCGATCTGGATCGGGGGTGGGGGCGAGCAGGTAACGCTGAAGCTGGTCGCCGAGTACGGCGACGCCTGCAACTTCGGCGGTGACCTCGCCCTACGGCGGCGCCGGCTCGACGTCCTGCGGCGGCACTGCGAGAGCCTGGGTCGGGATTACGACTCGATCGTCAAGTCCACCAACGTCACCGTCATCCTCGGCGACGCCGCCGAGGTGGACCGGGTGGTCCGCATGCGCAGGCGTCAGACGGGCGCCGAGGGAGATCCGGTGCGAACGCCGTACTGCGGGGTGCCCGAGGAGGTCGCCGAGCAGTTGCGCGAACTCCTCGCGCTCGGCTTCGACTATCTCGTCTTCGAGGTCCCCAACGCGTTCGAGGCAGGTGCCATCCAGCAGGTGGCCGATGAGGTCATCCCGCTCCTGCGGTGAGGCTCCCTGGACCCGCCCCGGTGGGGTGCGGACGCCTCGCCACCAGCCGCCGGTTGCCCGCCACGTGACGCCGGGATAACGCAGCGAGCGTGCGGGTGCCGGGGATGGGGCACGGCGAGCGGTCGCGTCAGAGGCGGAGGTCCGAGTCGAGGAGGCGTGGAGGCTCCTCCCCGAACAGCAGAAGGACGCGGCCTGCGAGTTGCTCGTCACGGATGCACTCGACGACGGCGTCCGTGATCGAGCGCAGCGGGATCAGGGGCGGTGCGGCCGCCCGCTGCTCGGGTGTCATCGCGGCCAGCTCGCGGTGTGCCCGGTCGGTGCCGATCCAGTCCGGCACCAGACAATTGACCCGCACCCCGCACCGGCGATCGAGGTCGGCGAGCGACGTCGTCAGCCGGATCAGACCCGCTTTGCCGACCGCATACTCGGGCGAGGCGTAGGCGTCGAAGGTGGCTCCGGCGATCGAGGCGACGTTGACGATCGCGCCGCCGGTTCGACCCATCCGCTCGACGGCGAGCTGCGTTGCGAGCATCGGCCCGAGCAGGTTCATCTCGAGGGTGGCACGCCATTCCTCCGGCTGCGCCGCCGGGTACGACGCGCCCCGGCCCCACCCGCCGGCGTTGTTGACGAGGATGGCCGGCCGGCCGAACGTCTCCGCCGCCGCGAAGAGGTGGTGGACGTCAGCCGGCACGCGGAGATCGACGCGGACGAACTCGGCCCGGCCCCCGGCCTCGCGAATCTCCTGCGCCGTGGATCCGCCACGCGCGACATCCACGTCGGCGACGAGGACGACGCAGCCCTCGCTGCCGAGGCGATGCGCGATCGCGCGGCCGGTCTCGGCGGCGCCCCCGGTGACGATCGCGAGCTGATTCTCGATCTCCATATCAGACGTGCACCACGGGGGGCGACCCTACGGCAGCCGTTTGGCCCGGCGCAAGGAGGAGCGGTCGCCGCCGCTGCGAGCGGTAAGGGTTGACAATCTGAAATTTCAGGTCGAAGATTGCACATCGATGGAGGGTCAGGGTCCCCGACTCGCTCCCCTGCTCAACCGCCAGCTCGGCGCGGCCGCGTTCGAGGCGCTGCGGCGCTCGCTGATCCTGCCCGGCTGGCGACCCGGGCAGCAGCTCAACCTGGGGCAGCTCACCGCCCAGCTCGGCGTCAGCGAGACGCCCCTGAAGGAGGCGTTGCGCCGGCTCGCGCAACAGGGCCTCCTCGAGATCCGCCCCCGGCAGGGGACGTTCGTCCGCCCACTCACGGAGCGCAGCCTGGCGCAGGCGATCGAGGCCCGCCTCCTCATCGAGCCGTGGGCCTTGGGTGTCATCCACGAGCGCGCATCGGCCGGCGATTGGGCGCGCCTCGATGGGATCCAGGCGAGTGCGGATGCGCTCGCTGCACGCGATGGGGAGGCGGGGACCCTCGATCGGTACGCCGCGTTCACCGAGCTGGACGCGTCGTTCCACCTGGCACTCGTCGGCGCCTGCCAGAACGATTCGCTCGCGCAGCTCTACGAGTCGCTCGGCACGCACTACCTGCTCGCCCGAGCGACTTG
>JBAPVZ010000500.1:0-1911 GCA_049283435.1 Candidatus Dormiibacterota bacterium | reverse complement strand
TGCTCTACCTGCCGCTCTACGCGCTCTCGCAGTTCCTGCTCTTCTACCTGCGCGCGAACTCGATCACCGCGTTCGGGCTGAAGCAGGCGCAGCTCAGCTCGATCGCGCTCGCCGCGATCTGGCTCGTGCTCCTCTTCGTCTGGTTCCACACCCGCGGTCCGGCGCCGGCGACGACGGAAGCCGCCGACGGCGCTCCCGCGGCGACCGAGGACCCGGCGGGCAGCGCGGTGAGCGGTCACCAGACGGCGAAGTCCTAGGGACGACGCCGGCCCCGGCGGCGATCGGCGACGTCCGGGCGCGGCGCGTTGAAGGGGCCGGTTGCCGGCAGTCGGTCGTGAGGACGCGGCAGGAGGCGTCCGCCCGCCGGCATTCGGCCCTCTGTGATCGCGGCGTGATAGCTCCTTACAGCCTCGGTTGACGAGCCGGTAATCGTCCGTAACTTGACCTCCATCACGTCCACTGCTGGAGCCGAGGAGGTACCGGATGACGATCGTCGATGCCCGGAACGTGTGGAGCCGCGCGATGGCGCAGATGGAGGCGGGAGCTCTGACCCAGGACGGCCTCGCGACGGCACGTGCCCGTCTGGAGGCGATCAGAGACCGCCTCGCGCTGCCCGAGCGCAGCCGGGTCGCGCTCTACCTGGATCTGCTCGACCAGGCGTGGGAGGACCGCAGCCTCCGACCTGACGCGGGGCGTGCCTCCGACCGCTTGCTCGCCGCCCACCAGGTCCTCGCCGCCGGATTTCTCGAGAGCGGTGACGCCGTGACGCGGCGGGCCCGCGCCGAGTCGGCGGTTCGTGAGCTCTCCCGCCTCGCCGCGGCGAGTCCCGACGAGCGCGAGCAACACGCGATCCGCCGTCTGGGCGAACCGCTCCAGCGGCTGCTCTCCGCGCTTGCCCCGGCGCCGAGCTCCGGGGTCGCCCGATGAGTGCGCTGCTGCTGCCGGCGGCACTGTCCGCGCCGGCGACCGGCCGCAGCCCAGGAGGCGTCGCCAGCGTGTCCGACCTCCTGCGCCGCCAGGCGAAGGACGCGCTCCAGATCACCGGTGCCGCCTCTTCCGCCTGGAACGGGAAGACCCGCTGGCTGCCCCGGCCGGGCAGCGAGGCGGAGCCCCCGGGCGTCGTCGGCGTCGCCGAATGGGACGGCACGATCTACTACGACCGCCGCTACGTGCTGGAGCCGCTGGCGGAGCTGTTCGAGCGGCCGAGCGGCACGCGGAGCGCGATCGCCGGCTACCGTGCCAAGAACGCCCTCGCGGTCGTGCTCCACGAGAACTGCCACCTGCTCGCCGCCGACCCGCGGGATCACGCGGCGACGCGCGAAGCGTGGAACTGGTCGACCGTCGTCCTCGAGGAGGGCGTCACCGAGGCCTACTCGAGCCGGCATCTGAACGACTATGTCGACCGGCTCGGCCTGGAGCGTCGCGCGCCGGGGATCCGGGAGCTGGAGGCGGAGACGACCTATCCGCTGTTCGTTCCCGCGGTCACGACGCTCGCGCGCGGCGTCGGGCGCCTGACCGACCAGTCCGGCGACGAGGTACTGCGGCGGCTCGTGATCGAGGCCGGTGGCAAGAAGTACGGTCGCCTCGGCCGTCTCGTGCTCGACGGCACCGGGCTCGGCGACCGCATGCCGGCACGCGAGCGGGAGGCGAACGCGGAGCGCATCGCCGAGGCCGCGCAGGAGGTGCTCGGCGAGGTCGGGGAGCTGGGGTCGTTTCTGACCCGAGAGGCGGCGGAGCGGCTGTCGCGGCGCCTCGGCCGCGAGGCTCTGCGGGCAGTCCTCGTCGCGCTGGAACGCCTCGACGCGGAGTACCCCGTGGCGGGGGCGCCGGGGACGATGGTACGGCTGCCGTCGCTCGCCGCCCCCGCCCTCCCGGCACCTCGCTGGGCGCGAGCGGCGGCGAGCCGGGACT
>JBAPVZ010000499.1:0-8198 GCA_049283435.1 Candidatus Dormiibacterota bacterium | reverse complement strand
CCCTCGGCGATCTCCGCCACCTCCCGCTCGACCGCCGCATCCGCGGCGAGCGCCGCCTGCGCGCGCACGCTGCCGCGCAGCTCGGCGGCGAGCTCGGGGAACAGGATCGCGTGCAGCACGTCGCCGTCGGACACCTCGACGGGCGCCGCCCCCGCCTCCTCGGCGGCCTCCCGCACCTCCCCGGCGAGGAGCGCTCGCGCCGGCTCCACCTGCGGGACGAGAAGATCGGCGGGGCGCACCGTGACCGGATCGCTCTGGGCAAGCACGAGACGCCGGATCGCGACGTCGACGGGCTTCGGCGGCGCGCCGTAGAGCCCCTGGAGGTAGTCCTTCAGCTCCTGGGTGACCGTCTCGTAGCGAGCGCCGCCGAGGACGTTGTAGACGGCCTGGGCGGCGACCAGCTCGCGCACCGGGGCGAGCAGCGGCGGATAGCCGAGATCCTCGCGAACGCTCGCCACCTCGCCGAGCACGTCGTCGAAGCGATCACGGGCATTGTGCTCGTCCAGCGTCTCCGTCACCTGGTGGAGCAGCGAGCGCGGGACGGCATAGTGCAGCAGCTGCGCGTCGGCCCGGTCGGCGAACGGGATCAGATCGTCGACATGCGCCGCTCGAACGGCCTCCAGCTCGTCGCGCAAGCTCGTCAGCGCGCCCAGGTCGAGCCCGATGTCGTGCGGGCCGCCCTCGAGCACGGTGACGAGGGCCTCGACGCCGGGCTGGCTCGCGCCCCAGCCGAACGTGGAGAGCGCGGTGTCAACACCCGCGGCGCCGGCCTCGATCGAGGCGAGGTAGGAGAACGGCGCGAGGCCGCCGGAGCAGTGGGAATGGACGACGACCGGGAGGCCCGCGGCCTCGGCGAGCGCCGGCACCAGCTCGCGCGCCGCCTGCGGCGTCAGCAGCCCCCCCGTGTCCTTGACGACCAGGTCGTCGACGCCGAGATCGCGCAGCCGGCCGGCCAGCTCGCGCCAGAGCGCCAGGTCGTGCACCGGGCTCACCGTGTAGGCGAGCGCCCCCTGCACGCGTGCTCCCGCCCGCTTCGCCGCGGCGATCGGGACCTCCAGGTTGCGGACGTCGTTGAGCGCGTCGAAGACGCGGAAGATCTCGACGCCGAGCTCGGCCGCCACCTTCACCCAGAGCTCCACGGTGTCGTCGGCGAAGGACCGGCTGGCAACCAGGTTCTGGCCGCGGACCAGCGCCTGGATCGGCGTCTTCGGGGTCGCCGCGACGAGGCGGCGAAGCCCCTCCCACGGATCCTCGCCGCGCCGCAGGGCTACCTCGTAGGTGCCGCCGCCAAAGGCCTCCAGCGCCGCGAAGCCGAGGCCGTCGAGCCGGGCCGCGAGCGCGGCCAGCTCGTCGTTCGTCAGGGCACCGCCGAACAGCGACTGATTCCCGTCACGAAGCGTCGTGTCCGTGATGCGCAGACCGGGCTTCGGCGGCGCCTTCCTCGGTGCCACGGTCAGCGGCCGGAGAGGGCCGCGCGCTGGGTGTGGTGCCGTTCGGCGATCTCAGGGTCGGCGAGGCCGAGGATGCGCGCCGCGAGCCAGGCCGCGTTGCGCGCGCCCGCGCTGCCGATCGCGACCGTCGCGACCGGGATGCCGGCGGGCATCTGCACGATCGAATAGAGCGAGTCCTGGCCGCCGAGATGCGGCGTCGGCACCGGCACCCCGATGACCGGGAGGTCGGTCCAGGCGGCAACGACGCCGGGCAGGTGCGCCGCGCCGCCGGCCGCGGCGATGATGACCTTGAGGCCGCGCTCGCGCGCCCCGCTCGCCCACTCCATGACGCCCGCCGGGTCGCGGTGCGCCGAGCAGATCGCGGTCGTGTGAGTGAGGCCGAGCTGGTCGAGCTGCTTCTGGCAGTCCTCCATCAGCGGCAGGTCGGACTTGGAGCCCAAGATCACGCCAACGTCAGCCATCGATCGGTTCACCTGTCACGTTTTGACTCCTGCTCTTGTGCGATGTCGCGCCGGTGGAAGGCCCCGGGAAATGCTACTCGTCCGGCATCGGCCTGCGCCCTCCCTCGCGCGTCGGCGACCGACTCGCCGAGGCTCGTCACCGTCAACACCCGGCCGCCCGACGTGATCACCCGGTTCGCGCCGTCGCGCGCCGTCCCTGCGTGGAAGCAGAGGGTTCCGGGCGCCAGCCGGTCGAGGCCGGAGATCGCATAGCCGGTCGCGTAGGCGCCGGGGTAGCCGCCCGACGCGACGACGACGCCGACCGCGGGTCGGGGCGAGATCGCGACCTCGAGACCGCGCACGTCACCGTTCGCCGCCGCCCGCAGCAGCGGCACGAGATCGCCGGCGAGGCGCGGGAGGATGACCTGGGTCTCGGGATCGCCGAACCGGCAGTTGAACTCGAGGACGGAGGGGCCGGCCGGCGTCAGCATGAGACCGGCGTAGAGGACGCCCCGGTAGACGATGCCGCGGGCGCCCAGCGCGTCGACGGTCGGCTGCAGCACCGTGCGCTCGATCTGCGCCAGGAGCGCGTCGTCGACGCCCGCGGGGGGCGAGTAGGCGCCCATGCCACCGGTGTTGAGCCCGCGGTCACCGTCGAGCGCGCGCTTGAAGTCGCGCGCGGCCGGCAACGCCGCCACGTGCGTGCCGTCGCTGATGCCGAAAACCGACAGCTCGGGACCTACCAGCAGCTGCTCGACGACCACCCGCGCGCCGGCGGCGCCGAAGGCGCGGTCCCGGATCATCGATCCGGCGACCTCGGCCACCTGCTCGACGGTGTCGCAGAGGACGACGCCCTTGCCCTGCGCGAGCCCGTCCGCCTTGACGGCGACCCGCCCCCCGTAGCGACCCGCGAAGACGGTCGCCGCGACCGGGTCGTCGAACACGCCGAACGCCGCCGTCGGGATGCCGGCCTGCTGCATCAACTCCTTCGCGAACGCCTTGCTCGTCTCGATCCGGCCGGCGGCCGCATCGGGACCGAAGCACGCGATGCCGGCGGCCCGCAGTGCATCGCCCACCCCGGCCGCGACCGACGCCTCCGGACCGAGCACGACGAGCCCCACCGCTTCCCGGCGGGCGGCGGCGACGACGCGGGCGGGGTCGTCGGCGGCGATGGGCAGGTTCCGGAACTCGCCTGCGGTGCCACCGTTCCCGGGGCAGAGCAACACCTCGTCGACCAGCGGCGACTGCGCGCACTTCCAGGCGAGCGCGTGCTCGCGCGCCCCGGACCCGGTGATCAGCAGCTTCATCGGAGGCGAACGTACCGGGCTGGGCGCGGTGGACGCCGGCGCTGCCGGAGGCACGGATGGTGGCCGGGCCACCCTCCGCGAAGCCCCCCTACCCCATCAGCGCCGAGCGCCCATCGCGACCAGCCCTTCGCCTGCATCTTAACACGAAACGGCCAGTGTGCGGACAAATCATTCCCACTCGATGGTCCCCGGCGGCTTCGACGTGATGTCGAGCACGACACGGTTCACGCCGGGCACCTCGTTCACGATCCGGTTCGAGATCCGGGCCAGCAGGTCATCCGGGAGCCGCGCCCAGTCGGCCGTCATCGCGTCCTCCGAGGTCACCACGCGCAGCGCGACGACGTTCGCGTAGGTGCGGTAGTCCCCCATCACGCCGACCGTCTGCAGCGGCGTCAGCACGGCGAACGACTGCCAGACCCGGTGGTAGTAGCCGGCGCTCCGGATCTCCTCCAGGACGATCCAGTCGGCGGCGCGCAGCGTCTCCAGGCGCTCCGGCGTGACCTCGCCGAGGCAGCGGATCGCGAGCCCGGGCCCGGGGAACGGCTGCCGGTGGACGATCGCTTCGGGGAGGCCGAGCTCGAGGCCGATGCGCCGCACCTCGTCCTTGAACAGGTAGCGCAGCGGTTCGACGAGCTGGAACCGAAGGTCGGGCGGGAGTCCACCGACGTTGTGATGCGTCTTGATGGTGACGGCGCTCGCGCCGGTGTCGGGCGCCGTCGACTCGATGACGTCCGGGTAGAGGGTGCCCTGGGCGAGGAAGTCGATGTCGCCGATCGCTCGCGCCTCCTCCTCGAACACGCGGATGAACTCGGCGCCGATGACCTTGCGCTTGCGCTCGGGGTCGGTCACGCCTTCCAGCGCGCGCAGGAACCGCCCGGTCGCACTGGCGTGCCGGATCGCGATGTCGAGGTTCCCGTGCAGCACCTCGAGCACCTCCTCCGCCTCCTGGCGGCGGAGCAGGCCGTTGTCGACGAAGACGCAGGTCAGCTGGTCGCCGACCGCGCGATGCACCAGGGCTGCCGCGACGGCGGAGTCGACACCGCCCGAGAGCGCGCAGATCACCCGGCCGGCACCGACCTGGGCTCGGATCCGCTCGGTCGCCTCGGCGATCACGGAGCCGGCGGTCCAGGTGCCCCCGCAGCCGCAGACGTCGAACAGGAAGTTGTGCAGGATCGCCTTCCCGTCCGGCGTGTGGACGACCTCGGGATGGAACTGGATGCCCCAGATGCCGGCACCGTCGGAGAACGCGGCGAGCGGCGCGTTCTCGGTGTGCCCGGCGACGGCGAACCCCGGCGGCAGCCGCAGCACGTGGTCGCCGTGGCTCATCCAGATCGGGATCTCGGTCGCGTCCAGTCCTTTGAACAGGCCGCCCGCCTGGTCGAGGTGCAGGCGTGCGGGGCCGTACTCCCGGCGCTCGGCGGGCGCGACCTCGCCGCCCAGGTGCCGCGCGAGCAGCTGCATGCCGTAGCAGATGCCGAGCACCGGCACGCCGGCGTACAGCGCAGCCGGATCGACCTGCGGCGCGCCGTCCGCGTAGACGCTCTCCGGCCCCCCGCTGAGGATCAGACCGCGGGGGTGGTGCGCCGCCAGCTCTTCCCACGGCGTCGTGCCCGGCACGAGCTCGCAGAAGACGTTCGCCTCGCGCACCCGCCGGGCGATCAGCTGCGAATACTGGGAGCCGTAGTCGAGGACGAGGACGACCTCGCGCTCGGGGCCGGCGACACCGGCGGTCGCGCCCGCTGCCAGCTCCTCGGCGGTCATCGCGGGGGCGCCGGCGGGGGCGCCACGAGAGCGCCGGTGGCAACGGTCAAGCGCCGGGTCGGGAGCGGCTGGTGCCGGTGCAGGTGGAACCCTCCTCGCAGGTGCGCGCCCCGGCGGGGCAGGGGCTCTGGGGCCAGTATATCGATCGCCTATGCTGGGTCCGACGCGATGGCGATGAAGACGCTCGAGTACCTCCGCGGGATCTCGCCGGACGACGCCCGCCGGTTGCGCGAGCGGGGCATCCGGCACTCGAACCAGCTGCTGCACATCGCGACGCTCGCGATCGACCGCGACCGCCTGAGCAAGCGCACCGGGATCTCTGCCGCCCGCCTGCTCGAGTTCGCC
The DNA here is from genome assembly GCA_049283435.1 of Candidatus Dormiibacterota bacterium. Taxonomy (GTDB): domain Bacteria; phylum Chloroflexota; class Dormibacteria; order Dormibacterales; family Dormibacteraceae; genus CAVTSA01. Next base: position 2,894 of record JBAPVZ010000499.1, on the reverse strand, counting down.
CACCAGTGCGCGCTGCTCGAGGTCTCGGGCATGGAGACGTACCTCCCGGTCGTCCGCCGGCTCGGCATCGACGACATGAAGTCGTTGAAGCACGCCGACGCGAGGGTGCTGCACGAGCGGATCGTCGACGCGGTCGGCTACGCGGGGGCGCCGGCGCCGAGCATGGTCGAGTACTGGGTGAGCCAGGCCCGCATGATCGACACGATCGAGGAGGAAGCCGGCGGCCCCCCAGCGGCGGACGGCGGCCCGATCGAGCCACGTCCGAGCCTGGCCGAGGCGCGCCGCATCGGCTGAGACCGGGCCCGTCGACGGGGCCGTTTGCCCGCAACGAGTCGCGACCCCGCACTCGTCAAAACGCGCCGTTTGCCGGCAGTCGGTCGCGATTTCGCCCCGGGAAGCGTCCGCGTGCCGGCACTCGGCCCCGGTTGGGCCCGAGTTCCAGGGCGCGCAGGAAGGTCCCTGCCGCTGGCTTATCAGTAGCAACCAGGTGATGCATACTCCTACCTATGGTCAGGAAGCAGCTGTATCTCGAGGAGGATCTCGAACGGGCGCTCAAGGCCATGGCAGCCCGAACCGGTCGATCCGAAGCGTCGCACGTCCGAGCAGCGCTGCGTACGTACGTCGAGAAGGAACGGTTCCGTCCTCAGGCCGGCTCTGACCCCCTGCTGGAACTGATCGGACTCGTCGACGATCCCGACGGACCGGACGACGTCGCCGTCAATCTCGACCACTACCTGTACCGCGCTCCGAAGAAGGCGTGACCCGGCTCCTCTACGCTGACAGCGGCGCCTTCATCGCCCTGCTCTACCGCAGAGACCACGATCACGAGCGCGTCAGCGCCCATCTCCGCAGGCTCCGCCAGACCGGGGACGTCCTCGTCACCTGCGAGGCCGTGATTTCCGAGACGGTGACCCGGCTCCGCTACGATGCCGGCCTCGACGCGACTCGGCGGTTTCGCCGAGTTCTGACCGCGGGTGCAGCGCTGGGGTCGCTGGAAGTCCGGGAGAGCGACGAAGGCTTGCGGCAAGCGGCGTTCGACGTGCTGGCTCAGTACGGTGATCTCCGCCTGTCCTATGCCGACGCGATGGGCGCCGCGATCGCCAGGGAACGGCGGGTCGACGCGGTGTTCGGACTCGACAACGATTTCCGAGTCATGGGTTTCCAGCTGGAGCCGGCCTGATCTGCGTCGGTGGCCCAGCAACGAGCGAGGCCCGGCAGCCAGGCGGCCCCGGTCCGGGCAACAGGTCGCGAGCCCGCGCTCGTTGAAACGGGCCGTTTGACGGCAACCGGTCGCTATTTCGCGCCGGGAAGCGTCCGAGCGCCGGCATTCGGCCCCCGTTGTGCCCGAGTTGCGGTGCGCTTGGTTCCTAGCGGGCGCGGGCGGCGAGCGCCCAGGTCCGGCCGTGGGGGCCCGAGTCGTCGATGGACAGCGCGACCTGCATCGCCTTCACCGTCGTCGCCGCGTTGTAAGGGCCGCCATGGTCGAGCCGGCTGCGCAGCCAGGTATCGAGGGCGCCGCACTCCTCATCGGAGAGCGCGGCGGCCACCGGCGCGAGCAGGAACTCCGCGAGCTCGGCCGCCGGGGCCGGCGCGGAGCCGGTGACGGCGAGGTCGACGCCGGCGACCCCCGCCGCACTTCCCGTGCAGCGGCCCTCGACGTGACCGAGGCGCCGGTCACCGTACACCTCGACGAGCTCGGCGCCGTCGCCGCCGTCGCCACCGTCCCCGCCATCGCCGGCCTCCGGCATCGGCTCGCTCGCCTTCAGGCCCTGGTCCCCGGCCCAGGCGGCGAAGCCCTGCAGCGTCACCGCCGGGAGCACGCCCGCCGTACGGGACGAACCATCGAGTCGGAGGGCGGCGCGCAGCCGGTCCCACGGCGTCGGGTCGGTCATCGTCGTCCGAGTCTACGGGCACGGCCGTGGCCGCACGCCGCCGGCCCGGGCTGGGCGGTCGTCGAGCCCGATCAGCGCGTGCTCGTCACCTTGTGCAGACTGCGGGGACGGTCGGGGTCGGCGCCGCGGTCGCGCGCGAGCTGGAGGGCCAGGCGCTGCCCGACGATCGCGTAGGGGAGCGGGGTCAGCGCCTCCGGCAGCCCCGTCCGCAGCGTCAGCGCGAGCGGGCCGGCGACCGGGCGGTCGGAGATCGTGACGACCCGTGCGCCGAGCTCGCCAAGCTGTCGCGCGAGCGCTCGCATCTGGCGCCGGGTCGGCCCCGCCGCCTCCAGCAGCAGGATCGCGAAGCCAGGCTCGACGATCGCGAGCGGGCCATGCAGGAAGTCGGCGACCGACCGTGCCTCGGCGACCGAATACGACGTCTCCATGATCTTCAGCGCGATCTCCTGCGCGGTCGCCAGGTGGTAGCCGCGGCCGAGGACCGCGAGTCGCGGGCCATCGAGGGCGTGCGCGAGCGGCGGCAGATCGAGCTCCGGCCGCAGCGCCCGCTCGAGCGCCGCCGGCGTGCGCTGCAGCGCCTCGGCGAACGCCGGGTCGGGATCCAGGGCCTGCGACAGCATCGCGACGAGCAGGAGCGTCGCCGTGTACGTCTTCGACGCCGGCACGCTGCGCTCAGGACCGGCATCGAGCGGGAGCACGTGATCGGCGGCCCGCCCCAGACGCGATCGCGGCCGGTTCGTCAGCGCGATCGTCAGCGCGCCCTGGGCCTGCGACTCCTCCAGCACCGTGCAGATGTCCTCGGAGGCTCCGGATTGCGAAATGCCGACGACGCAGTAGGCGCCGACGCGGGGCGGCGCCTGGTAGAGCCCGAACGCCGAAGGCGCCGCGAGTGCGACCGGCAGGCGGTTGCGAATCTCGAACAGGTACTTGGCATACGTCGCGGCGTGATCGGAGGTGCCCCGTGCCGCGATCAGCAGGCCGGGCGGGCGGGCGGCGCGGAGC
>JBAPVZ010000498.1:0-6741 GCA_049283435.1 Candidatus Dormiibacterota bacterium | reverse complement strand
GCGGCAGGGTGAGCACGATCGTCCGGGCGACCCGGTACCACCGCGCCGACGCGCCATCCGGGCCGGCCCCGGCGGCGGACACGAACAGCGCGGCCGGAAACCTCTGGAACGGGGCCGGCTTCGCGCTCGTCGTGGTCGACGCCAGGGGCACCGGGGCGTCGTTCGGCGCCCGGGCGGGGGAGCTCGGCGAGCGCGAGATCGACGACTACGGAGAGGTCATCGCCTGGGTGGCGGCGCAGCCCTGGTCGAACGGGCGCGTCGGCGTCTACGGCACCTCGTACGAGGGTCAGGCCGCCGAGCTCGTGGCCCGGCTCCGCAACCCGCACCTGCTCGCCGTGGCTGCCCTGTTCAGTCCTCTGGATCCCTACCGTCAGCTCTTCTACCCGGGCGGGAGCGCGACCGAGGGCCGGTTCGCCCGATGGATGGGTGAGAGTCAGCTCAAGGACGGTGTCGTCGGTGCGCTCGAGAGGCTCGCGGCACTGACCGGCCGGCCACCGGAGACGATCCGACGCCCCTCTCCAGCGAAGCCGGTGGACGGGCCGGAAGGCCAAGCCCTGCTCGAGGAGGCGATCGGCGAGCACCAGGCCAACACGGATGTCGGAGCGCTCATGTCTCGCGTGCCCTTCCGTGACGATCGCGTGGCCGGGCTCGATTGGGAGGCGACCGCGCCGGCGTCCTCGCAGGCGGCGATCGAGTCGACGGGAGTGCCCATGCTGGTCCGGGCCGGCTGGCTCGACGGCGCCTTCGCGGCGGGGGCCCTGGTCCGGTTCGCGACGTTCTCCAACCACCAGGAGGTCGAGATCGGCCCCTGGGGCCATGGTGGGGAGACCTTCGCCGATCCGCTGTGTCCGGGCGGCGGCCTGGACGCCGACGAGTCCAGCCCGGAGGGCCAGGACCGCCGTCTGGTCGAGTTCTTCAGCAGGTACCTGCAGCGGGACGAGCGGCCCGAGGGACACGGCACGATGCGCTTCAGCACGCTCGGCACCGGCCGGTGGCAGACGGTCAGCTCGTGGCCCCCCGAGGGCCTGACGGTGCGGCGCTGGTACCCGGGGGCGACCGGCGGCCTGACCGAGACGGCCGGCCCGGCGGAGGTCGTGCGCTGCGCCGTCGATCCGACCGCGTCGTCGGGCGTCACCAACCGGTGGCTCGCCATCGATCTCGGCCAGGCCCCTGCCTACCCCGACCGGCGGATCGCCGATGAGGTCCTTCGCACCTTCACCACCGCCCGGTTTCCCGCCGATCTGCACGTCCTCGGCTTCCCGCTTGTGTCGCTGCGTCTGGCCACCTCGGGATCCGACGGCGCCGTCTACGTCTACCTGGAAGACATCGATCCGGACGGCGAGGTCACCTACCTGACCGAAGGTTGCCTGCGGTTCCTGCACCGTCAGACGAGCGGGCCGGCCGAGCCCGCTCGCCTGGGGGTGCCGCGTACCTTCTCCCGAGCCGACGCCCTGCCCGTCGGACCCGGACAGTACCTTGATCTCCCCGTCGAGCTGCTGCCCGTCTCCGCCCTCCTTCGGGCTGGTCACCAGGCCCGGGTCGCGATCGCCGGCCACGACGCCGCCTGCTTCGCGCGTTACGGGCCGGGGGAGGAAACGTTCACGCTCGAGCTCGGCGAGCACACCTACGTCGATCTCCCGGTGGTGGACTCGCCCCCGAGACCAGCCTGACCGCGCCGGTGCGGCTACTCTGACACCAATGGCGGGAGCGAGCGGTGAGCAGGCCCCGGAGGTCCTCTGGACGCCGGACGAGCCGTCTCGTGAGCGGGCGAGGCTGACCCAGTACCTACGCTGGTTGGAGCGGACGCGCGGCCTCGGCCTGCGCACCTACCCGGAGCTGCATCGCTGGTCCGTCGAACATCTGGAGGACTTCTGGGTGTCCATCTGGGAGTACTTCGACCTCCGGAGTGAGACGCACTGGGAGCAGGTCCTCTCGGGGCATGCGATGCCGGGCGCCCGCTGGTTCACCGGGACGCGCCTCAACTATGCCGAGCACGCGCTGCGGCGGCGGGGAGGTGAGGTCGCGATCATGGGGCGGTCGCAGACGCGCCCGGCGCTCGACCTCTCCTGGGACGCCCTCTGGACGGCGGTCGCCCGCGCCCGCGCCGGGCTGCGGAGCCTCGGCGTCGGTGAGGGGGATCGCGTCGCGGCACTGCTGCCGAACATCCCGGAGGCCGTCATCGCATTCCTCGCCACGGCGAGCCTGGGCGCGGTCTGGTCGTCCTGCTCGCCGGAGTTCGGCGTGCGCAGCGTGACCGACCGCTGGGCGCAGATCGAGCCGAAGGTGCTCCTCGCGGTCGACGGCTATCGGTGGGGGGCGCGGGCGTTCGACCGCCACGCCGAGGTGGGGGAGCTGTGCCGCACGCTGCCCTCGCTCCAGCAGCTGATCACGGTGCCCTATCTGGACCCCGAGGCGAGCGCGATCGCCGCCGGCCCCGCCGCCACGACCTGGGCCGAGCTGCTGTCGACCGAGCCGGAGCCAGGCTTTCTGCGCGTCCCCTTCGACCACCCGCTCGCGGTCCTGTTCTCTTCGGGGACGACGGGGCTCCCGAAGGCGATCGTGCATACGCACGGCGGCATCACGCTCGAGCATCACAAGATCCAGGCCCTGCTCTCCGACCTCGGGCCGGACGATCGCTACCTCCAGGTTTCGACGACCGCCTGGATGATGTGGAACATGCTCGTGTCGGGGCTGCTCGTCGGTGCGACGATCATCTGCTTCGACGGCGATCCCGCCCATCCCGACGTCGGCGCGATCTGGTCGCTCGTCGCCGAGACCGGTGCGACGAACCTGGGCACGAGCGCGACCTACCTCGCCGCCTGCCGCAAGGCGGAGCTGCGGCCGGGCACGAAATACGACCTCGGGCGGCTGCGCGTGATCGGCTCGACCGGCTCGCCGCTCTCGGCCGAGGCCGCGCGCTGGGTGTATGCCGACGTCCAGCCCTCCGTCATGCTCTTCTCCTCGTCCGGCGGCACCGACGTCTGCACCGGCTTCGTCGTCGGCGTGCCGCTCCTGCCGATCGTGGCCGGTGAGATCACCGCCGCCGCGCTCGGCGTCGCGGCGGCCGCGTTCGACCCGGCCGGCCACGGGATCGTCGGCGAGCAGGGGGAGCTCGTCATCACCGAGCCGATGCCCTCCATGCCGAGCGGCTTCTGGAACGATCCGAGCGGGGAGCGCTATCGCAGCGCCTATTTCGATCTCTATCCCGGCGTGTGGCGGCACGGGGACTGGATCACGTTCACCGAGCGCGGCAGCTGCGTCATCAGCGGCCGCTCGGATGCGACGCTCAATCGCGGCGGCGTGCGGCTCGGAACCGCGGAGTTCTACCAGGTCGTCGACGAGTTTCCCGAGATCTCGGACAGCCTCGTGATCCACCTGGAGGATCCCGAAGGGGGGCCGGGGCGCCTGGTGCTGCTCGTCGCCCTGACGCCGGGGAGTCGCCTCGACGACGACCTGCTGGGCCGCCTCCGCGCCGGCCTGCGCCGGGAGCTCTCGCCCCGGCACGTGCCGGACCAGATCCACGCGATCCCGTCGGTGCCCCGGACGCTCACCGGGAAGAAGCTGGAGGTGCCGGCGAAGCGCATCCTGCTCGGCGCCGAGCTCGATACGGTGGCGAGTGGGGGCGCGATCACCGGGGGCGCCGGTCTGGAGGCGATCGCCGAACTCGCCCGCGCCGGGCGGTGAGTCGTCAGGCCCCGATCACACCTGATGAACGGCGACGATCCGCTCCAGTCCCGTGGAGTCGGCGCTACCCCTCTGGTCCCACGTCTCTTCTCGGGGTCGTCGCCCGGCGTGGCTGCTACGGATCGGGGGGATCGAACGGGTCGTCAGCGCCGAAGATCACGTCCGCCTCCCGGCGCTCCTCACGCCACCGATCCAGATCCAGAATGGGCAGCGAACGGAGCACCCGTAGCGCCTCGGCAAGCGTCTGAACGTAGCGATGTGGCACGACCCCCTCCTGATGAGGCACGAGATCGGCGATCGGTCATCAGTGACGCGTCACGATGAGCAAGCACCGTTCATCACCTCGCGGATGACGCGTGCATTGTCGTTCCGAAGCTCACGCTGTCCGATCACTCGCATGATTCCACGATCCTAACCACAGCGCGTGCAATCTGGCTGTTGCGCGACCTTCGTCCGGCGGCCCGACGCTGGGGGCGAAGAGGGGTGATCCGCGGGGTGTCAGCAGGCCTGCCCGGTCAGGCTCAGACCATTCCGAGCTCCCACCGTGCGTCGTCGCTCATGCGCTCCGGCGACCACGGCGGGTCGTAGACGATCTCGACGCCCGCGTCCTCGACGCCCGGGAGCAGCAGCAGGCGATCGCGGACGTCGGTCATCACCTCGCCCGCCATCGGGCAGCCGATCGCGGTCAGCGTCATCTTGATGTCGACGCGGCCCGGCTTCGAGTTGACCTCGTAGACGAGGCCGAGGTCGACGATGTTGACCGGGATCTCCGGGTCGAACACCTCGCGCAACGCCTCCAGGACCTGCGTCTCCTCGATGCCGGTCGCGTTCCCCACCGGTGTCGTCGTCTCGTCGGGCATCAGCGCCTCCTCCTACGTCTCGACCGGGAGCCCCGCCTCGCGCCACGCCTTGTGGCCGCCGCGGAAGTTGACGACATCCTTGACCCCGAGCGCGACCGCCATCTCCGAGGCGACCGCCGACCGCTCGCCGACCTCGCACGCGAAGATCGTCTTGTCGCGGAACTGCTGTCCGTTCGGATTGGCCAGGATCGAGGCGAGCACGACGTTTCGCGAGCCGGGGATGTGCCCGTTCGCGTGCTCCCAACCTTCACGCACGTCAACGACCTCGTAGTCGCCGCTGTCGATCAGCTTACGAATCTCGTCCAGCTTCAGGTCTTGAAACGACCCCACTTGTTCACTCATCAGCCCACTCCAACCATCCGGCCGCGCACTCTATTCGAACTCCGACTCGTCGGCGTCGGCAAGGCCCCAGGCGCCGACCTTCAGGACCTTGAGGGGCAGCAGCGCGCACTTCAGCCGGGCCGGGGAGATGTCGATGCCGAGCTCCTCCAGCACCTCCGACTTGGAGATCGTCCGCGCCTCCTCCAGCGTCAGGCCCTTCAGGCGCTCGGTCAGGAGTGACGCCGAGGCCTGCGAGATCGCGCAACCGCGCCCGTGGAAGCGCACGTCTGCGATCCGACCGTCCTCGAGCTTGAAGTCCATGCCGACCAGGTCGCCGCAGAGGGGGTTGTGCTCTTCGTGGCTGATGTCGGCCGGGTCCAGGCGCCCGAAGTTGCGCGGGTTCCGGAAGTGGTCGAGGATGAACTCGCGATAGAACTGCTCGTCGGCGACTTGCACTGGCTATACCCCGAAGATGCGCTGGGCGTCGCGCAGCGCTTCAGCGAGCCGGTCGACGTCTCGGCGCGTGTTGTAGAGGTAGAGGCTCGCGCGCACCGTCGCCGGCACGTCGAGCCGGTTCATCAACGGCATCGTGCAATTGTGCCCCGAGCGCACGGCGACGTCGTGCCGGTCGAGAATCGTCGCGATGTCGTGGGGATGGATGCCGGCCACCTCGAACGACAGCACGCCGGCGCGATCCTCGCCCGGGGGCGGGCCGAAGATGCGGAGCCCATCGATCTCGCCGAGCGTTTCGAACGCGTAATCGGTCAGCGCCGCCTCGTGCTCGTGGATCACGGGCAGGCCGATCGATTGCAGGTAGTCGATCGCCGCGCCGAAGCCGATCGCCTGGGCGATGGGCTGGGTCCCGGCCTCGAACTTGTGGGGGAGCGCCGCGAACGTCGTCTTCTCGAGGGTGACGGTGTCGATCATCTCGCCGCCGGCAAGGAACGGCGGCATCGCCTCCAGGAGCGCCCGCTTGCCGTAGAGCGCGCCGACGCCGGTCGGACCGCACATCTTGTGGCTGCTGCAGGCGTAGAAGTCGCAGTCGATGTCCTGCACGTCGACGCCGAGGTGGGGGGCACCCTGCGCACCGTCGACGACGACGATCGCCCCGGCGTCGTGGGCCGCCTGCGTCATCGCCTTGATCGGATTGACCGTGCCGAGCGTGTTCGACACCTGATTGAACGCGACCAGCTTGGGACGCTCTTCGAGCAGCGCCAGGTACTCGTCCTGCCGCAGCCGGCCGTCGTCGTCGATGTCGACGAACGCGAGCCGGGCGCCGCGCTCCTGGGCCAGCAGCTGCCAGGGGACCAGATTGGAGTGGTGCTCCATCACGGTCGTCACGAGCAGGTCGCCGGCCTGGATGTTCTGCCGGCCCCAGCTGTAGGCGACGAGGTTCAAGCTCCCGGTCGTGCCCGGGGTGAAGACGACCTCCGCCGTCGCGGCCGCGTTCAGGTACTGCCGCACCCGTTCGCGCGCCGACTCGAACGCGAGCGTCGCCCGCTCCGACATCTTGTAGGCGGCGCGGAGGATGTTCGCGTTGTACTCGGTGAAGTAGGCCTCCATCGCGTCCAGCACCGGTCGCGGCCGCTGGGCGGTGTTCGCCGAATCGAGATAGGCGACGCCGGAATCGAAGATCGGGAAGTCGCGCCGGATCTCCTCGACGTCGAACTCGGTTCGCAGCCCCAGATCCCGCATCACCGCGGCACCTCGACGAGCACGTCGCCGTCCTGGACCTCGACTCGATAGGCCTTGACGGGATGCGTCGCGGGAAAGCCGGAGACGGCGCCGGTGGCCAGGTGGAAGCGCGACCCATGCGCCGGGCACTCGATCTCCTCGCCCCACACCTCGCCCTCGCTGAGCGAGTACTCCTCGTGGG
>JBAPVZ010000497.1:0-3487 GCA_049283435.1 Candidatus Dormiibacterota bacterium | reverse complement strand
GTGCTGAGCAGCGCCGACGAGGTGCCCGGGCTCGGCGCGCGGGTGCTGCTGCACGCGGCGCCGGCGCCCGGCCTCGAGGTGGACGAGCACCGGCTCGAGAACGCGTTCGTACGCGTCGAGCTCGCCGCCGACGGCGCGCTCGCGAGCGTCTACGACAAGCGGGCCGGCCGCGAGGTGCTGGACGGACCCGGCAACCAGCTCTGGGCGTACGTCGACAAGCCGCGCTCCTGGGACGCCTGGGACGTCGACGCCGGATTCCAGGACCAGGGCGAGCAGGTGACCGACGTCGCCTCGTTGCAGGTCGTCGAGCGCGGGCCGCACCGGGCGGCGATCCGCATCCTGCGTCGCTTCCGCCACAGCCTGATCACGCAGGACCTGCGCCTGTGGGCGAACAGCGCGCGCCTCGACATCGCGACCCGCGTCAACTGGCACGATCGTCGATGGCTGCTCAAGGCACGGTTCCCACTCGCGGTCCGGGCACCGTTCGCGAGCTTCGAGACGGCGTTCGGCGTCGAGCAGCGCCCGACCCATCGCAACACGTCCTGGGAGGGCGCCAGATTCGAGGTCCCGGGGCACCGATTCGTCGACCTGTCGGAGCCGGACTACGGCGCGGCGCTGCTCAACGACGGCAAGTACGGCCATGACGTGCTCGGCTCGGAGATCGGACTGAGCCTGCTTCGCTCGCCGATCTATCCGGATCCCCTGGCCGACGAGGGTGAGCAGTCGTTCACCTATGCGCTCTGCCCGCACCAGGGCGGCTGGCTGGAGGGCGGCGTGCTGAGCGAGGCGGAGGACTTGAACCAGCCGCTCCAGGCGCGAGTGGTGGCGGCGAGCGAGGCGCGGACGTGGCAGCCGCTGCGCCTCGACGGCCTGCCGCTCGGACTCGGGGCGCTGAAGACGCTGGAGGACGGCGGCGGACTCGTGCTCCGCTGCTACGAGCCGCGGGGCTCCCGCGGTGCCGTCACGCCCGTCCTGCCGACGGGGTGGCGCATCGACGGCGAGCTGAACCTGCTGGAGGACCGGATCGGCGAGGCGGAGACGGCGTTCCGCCCGTTCCAGGTGCGTTCCTGGCGGCTGGTGCCCGAGGGAGGGACCGGCTGATTCCGATCCCAATCCCGTCGTACCTGCTGCGGCGGCCGCCGATGCCGGCGGACGCGGCGACCGCGGCCGCGTTCGACGACCTGCTCGATCGTGCGCTGGCAGCCCCCTCCGGCGGGTCGATCGACTACCCCCTGGCGGCGCCCAAGTGGCAGTTTCTCTGCCACGTCGCGGACCGTCGCGGCTTCGTGCTGCACGGCTCCGGCCGCCCGGACATCGCGCGATTCGAACCGCGCAAGGCCGACGACGTCAACGAGTTCGGGAACCAGGCGGCCGTGTACGCGGCCGCCGACGGCATCTGGCCGATCTACTTCGCCGTGCTCGACCGCGACCGGTTCGGGATCGGCATCCACCTGAACAGCTGCGTTCGCGTGCCGGGCGAGCCGGATCCGTACTACTTCTTCTCGGTCACCCGGACCGCGCTCGAGCGCGAGCCCTGGCGGTCGGGCACGGTCTACCTGCTGCCGCGATGCGGGTTCGAGGCGGAGGCCGCGATCGAGACTCCGGGCCGGACGGTACAGTCCGCACAAATGCGCTCGGCGAACGTCGTGACGCCGGTCGCCCGGCTCACCGTCGAGCCCCGGGACTTCCCGTTCCTGCACCGCGTACGGGGGCACGACGACGCGGTGACGATCGCCCGCGCGAGGGCCGACCCGAGCGGGTTCCCCTGGGTCGACGCCGAACCCTGAGGCACGGGTCGGAGCACGTGACGCGTCGGTGGCGATGGGCCGCAGCGTCGCCGCTCGGTCGCGCATGATGCGGGAACGCTGATGCCTTCTCTCTCTCGGGGGCCCCGGTGAAGCCCCGCGACCTCGTCCTCGCGCTCGCCGTCACGGTCTGCTGGGGCCTCAACTTCGTCGTCATCGACGTCGGCCTGCGCGAGTTCCCACCGTTCCTGCTCGCGGCACTGCGCTACCTCTTCACGGCGCTGCCAGCCGTCTTCTTCGTCAAGCGGCCCGACGTACAGCTCCGCTGGCTGGTCGCCGTCGGGCTCTGCATCGGCGTCGGCCAGTTCGGCCTCCTCTTCCTGTCCCTGCACCTGGGGATGCCGGCCGGACTCGCGTCGCTCGTCGTCCAGGGGCAGGCGATCTTCACGCTGCTGTTCGGGGCCGTCCTCCTGCGCGAGCGGCTGGGCCCCCGCCTCCTGCTCGGCACGCTGCTCGCGGCGCTCGGGATCGCCGTCATCGGCGCCGGCTCGAAGGCGACGGTGCCGCTCGTCGCCCTGCTCCTGTCGGTCGGCAGCGGGGCCTGCTGGGGGGCGGGCAACGTCGCCATGCGGATGGCACGGCCGCCGGCGGGGCTCGGGCTCCTCGTGTGGTCGAGTCTCGTCGCGCCACTGCCGCTGTTCGCGCTGTCGCTCGTGTTCGACGGGCCGGCCGCGATCACGCACGCGGTGACGACGCCGAGGCTGGAGCCGATCCTGGCGCTCGCGTTCATCGTCGTGCTCGCGAACCTGTTCGGCTACGGCGTCTGGACCTCGCTCCTGCGCCGCTATCCGGTCGCGATGGTGGCGCCGATCTCGCTTCTCGTGCCGGTCACCGGCCTGATCACCGCCTGGCTCGCGCTCGGCGAGCGGCCGAACCTGATCGAGCTCGGCGGGGCGCTCGTCGTCGTCGCCGGTCTGCTGCTGCTCTACGTGCGCCTCGGCGGTCGGCGGCCGAACGTAGCGAGCGGCCCTTCCTAGCGAGCTCGGCGCAGCAGGCGAACCGTGCTCGTGAGAGGGCCCTACCCGCCGGCGAGCAATCGCTCGTACAGCTCGAGCGTCTTGCGGTCGAACGCGACCAGCGTCACCTGCTCGACCGCGCTCTCGGTGGCCCGGAGCGTCGAGATCGCCAGCTCTGCCGCGCGCTCACGCGGGAACCCGTAGACGCCGGTCGAGATGGCCGGGAACGCGACCGTGCGCGCCCCCACCTCGTCCGCCCGCAGCAGGCTCTGCCGGTAGCAGGACGCGAGCAGCCCGTCCTCCTGCGACTCGCCGCCGCTCCACACGGGGCCGACCGTGTGGATGACCCAGTGAGCGGGCAGCCGGAACCCTGGCGTCACCTTCGCGTCGCCGGTCGGACAGCCGCCGATCCGCCGGCAGGCCGCGAGCAGCTCCGGGCCGGCGGCGCGATGGATCGCGCCATCGACGCCCCCGCCCCCGCGCAGGCTCTCGTTCGCCGCGTTGACGATCGCGTCCACCGCCAGCGTCGTGAGGTCGCCGCGCCACGCCTGCAGGGTCGCCATCGGGTGCCATCGTAGCCGCCGCTGCCCTACGCTGACGAGGTGGGACGGTTGGCGTTCGAGGGTGTTCTCGAGCCGGGTCGCGGCGGGGGCGCGCTCGTCGCGCTGCCGGCGGACGTGGTCGCCGACCTCGGCGGCACGCGAGCCCGCGTGCGCGGCACGTTCG
>JBAPVZ010000496.1:0-15255 GCA_049283435.1 Candidatus Dormiibacterota bacterium | reverse complement strand
CCCCCAGACCGGCGAGGAGGAGGTCCTGCGCGCGATCGAGGACTCGGTCCGCTCGGCCGTGGCGGCTGCCAAGGGCACCGTCGATCAGCTCTCCGGCATCGGCGTCGGCAGTCCGGGCGTCATCGGCACGGACGGCAGCGTCGGCTCGGCGAAGAACGTGCCCGGATTCCAGAACGATCCGATGCCGCTCGGGAGCCGGCTCAGCGCGACGTTCAAAGGCGTGCCGGTCAACATCGACAACGACGTGCGGGTCGCCGTCCGGGGCGAGTGGCAGCGGGGGGCGGGTCGCCCCTATCAGAATCTGGCCGGCGTCTTCGTCGGCACCGGCGTCGGCGGCGGGCTCGTCCTCGACGGACAGCTGCTGATCGGTCACGGCGCCGCCGGCGAGATCGGTCACACCCTCGTCAAGGAAGGAGGGCGCGTCTGCAGCTGCGGCCAGCACGGGCACCTGGAGTCCTACGCGGGGCGCGGCTGCATGGTGGCGGAGGCGCGGAGCCGGCAGGAGAAGGGGCACCACACCGACCTCTTCCACCTGATGCGCAAGCGCGATCGCACTCGCGTCACCAGCGGCGTCATCGCCGACGCGCTGCGGCACGGCGACAAGATGACGAAGGCGCTGATCGACGACGCGATCTGGGCCCTCGGCATCGCGATCGCCAATGCGCAGAACCTCCTCGACCTCGATGCGATCATCGTCGGCGGCGGACTCGGCGACCGGCTCGGGACGCCGTTCGTCGAGGCGATCGAGCGGGCGGCGGTGCCGCTCCTCTTCGCGCCGGGACGCCCGCCGAAGTTCCTCTGCACCGAGCTCGGGGATCTGTCCGGTGCGGTTGGCGCGGCGGTGCTCGTCGGCGGATGAGCTGGACCGACGCCGCCATTCCGAACCTCGCCGGCAGGCGTGCGATCGTCACCGGCGCGAACAGCGGCATCGGGTACTGGATCGCGCTCCAGCTCGCGGCGCACGGCGCCACCGTGGTCCTCGCTTGCCGCAACATGGAGCGCGGCGACGACGCGCGCCGCCGCCTGCGGGACCTGGTGCCGCGGGCGGACGCCGCGGTCGCTCCGCTCGACCTCGCCGACCTCCAATCGGTACGCGCGTTCGTTGAGACCGAGCTCGCTCGCGACGGTGGTCTCGATCTGCTCGTCAACAACGCCGGCCTCGGCTGGATGCCGCGGACGACGACGAAGGACGGCTTCGAGCTGCAGCTGGGGACGAACCACCTCGGCCACTTCGCGCTGACCGGCCGCCTGCTCCCGCGGCTGCTCCTCCGCCCGGACGCGCGGGTCGTGACCGTCGGCAGCGGCTCAGCGCGGGGGGCGCGGATCGACTTCGACGATCTGCAGTCGGAGCGCACCTACGGTCGGGGCCGCGCCTACGGACGCTCCAAGCTGGCCAACCTGCTCTTCGCGACCGAGCTCGCGCGGCGCGCGGAGGCGTCTTCGACCTCGCTCCGGAGCGTCGCGGCGCATCCCGGGTTCGCCGCCACGAACATCGCGGCGGGGGCCGTCGGGCCACGCTGGCTGCAGGCGCTCGCCGTCGCGGTGACCGCCTGGTTCGGGCAACCGGCCGAGCAGGGCGCCTGGCCGATCCTCTACGCGGCGACCTCGGAGGCGGCGCGCAACGGCGGCTACTACGGACCGCAGGGACGCGGCGGCGGCCGGGGCGAGCCGGGGCCCTGCCCCCTACCCCGCGAGGCGCTCGACGTCGAGGCGGCGGCGCGCCTCTGGACATTGTCCGAAGAGCTGACCGGCGTTCACCTCGAGCTGCCGGCGGCCGACTCGCAAAGGAAGGCATGACGCAAGAACGCTTTCTCGTCACCGGGGCTCTCGGCTGCATCGGGAGCTGGGTCGTGCGCCGGCTCCACGCCGAAGGCGCGGCAATCGTCGCGACCGACCTCGGCCACGACCGCCGCCGCTGGCGCCTGCTCGACCCGTCGCTGGAGCACGACGTCCAGGTCCACGAGCTCGATGTCACCGACGGGTCGGCGCTGTCCGAGCTCGTCGCCGACCAGGGCATCACCCGCCTGATCCATCTGGCGGCGCTGCAGGTGCCCATCGCCCGGGCACACCCGCTCGCCGGCGCGCGGGTCAACGTCGAGGGCATGACGGCGGTGCTGGAGGCGGCGCGCGCTCACCGGGACCAGGTCCGAGGGCTCGCCTTCGCCAGCTCGGTCGCCGTCTACGGGCCGGCCAGCGCCTATCCGCCGGGTCCGCTCGCCCACGACGCGCAGCCGGCGCCGACCACGCTCTACGGTGCCCACAAACAGTGCGACGAGTGGCTGGCGCGTGTCTACGCCGCCGACTACGCCGTCCCTTCGGTCGGGCTGCGCCCGCTGACCGTCTACGGGCCGGGCCGAGATCAGGGGGTGACGTCGAGCCCGACGCAGGCGATGCTCGCCGCCGCGGCCGGCAAGCCGTACCGCATCGCGTGGGGCGGGGAATCGGGCTACGCCTACGCGGAGGACGTCGCGGCCGCGTTCATCGCCGCCGCGCGCGCGGCCGACGACGGCGGTCCGGCCGACACCTACAACCTGCCCGTCGAGACCGCGGACATGCCGGCAGTGGTCGCGGCGATCACGCGCGAGGTCCCCGGAGCCACGATCGAGTTCGAGCCGGCCGGGCTGCCGTTCGCGACCGCGGTCGATGGCGCGGCGGTCCGGGCCCGGCTCGGCAGGATTCCGGAGACGTCGTTCGCCGACGGGGTGCGGTCGACCGTCGCCACGTTCCGGCGCGCGCTCGACGAGGGGCGTCTCGACCTCGACACGACGCTCGCATGACTTCCCCACGAGACCCCGCGGGCTCCCCCCCGCGCGGCCACCTGCACCAGGAGCCGGCATGACACCGCCGCCGTCGGGACGACAGATCACGCTGCGACACGGCGACCAGGAGCTGACGGTCGTCGAGGTGGGCGCGGGCCTGCGCGCCTTTACTTGGGGCGGTCGCGACGTGCTCGACGCCTATCCGGTCAGTGAGATTGCGCCCGGCGCGCACGGGCAGGCGCTGCTGCCGTGGCCGAACCGGCTGCAGGACGGCGCCTACGACTTCGGCGGTGCGCGCCACCAGACGCCGATCTCGGAGCCCGAGCGAGACAACGCGATCCACGGTCTGACGCGCTGGCTCAACTGGGAGGTACGAGCGGCGGGGCCGGCGCGGGCCGAGCTCGCGACGCTCCTCCATCCACAGCCCGGCTATCCCTTCACGCTGGCGCTCCAGCTCGACTACGAGCTGGCTGACGACGGCCTGACGGTGACACTCTCGGCGACCAACGAGGGCGACGGGCCGCTGCCCTTCGGAGCCGGCTTCCACCCCTATCTCTCACCGGGCGGACCCGCCGTCGACAGCGCGCGCCTGCGACTGCCCGTCGCGACCGCGCTGGAGGTAAACGAGCGGATGCTCCCGACCGGGCAAACGCACGCGATCGGCGGCGAAGACGACTTCCGGCAGCTCCGCGCGATCGGCTCTCAGGTGCTCGACGGCTGCTTCACCGAACTGGAACGCGATGCCGATGGCCGGGCTCGGGTCGAATTGGCGGGGGCGGACGGCCGCACGGTGACGCTCTGGCTCGACGAGTCGTGGCCCTTCGTCCAGATCTATTCAGGCGATACGCTGCCGGCGGGGCTGCGGCGGCAGGGACTCGCCATCGAGCCGATGACCTGCCCGGCGAACGCATTCCGCTCCGGCACCGGCCTGCTCACGCTCGCGCCGGCCCAGACGTTTCGTGGCAGCTGGGGCCTCAGGCTGACCTGAGCGAGCGGCACCGCGACCAGCCTGATCCGTGCTGTCAGGCTTACCAAGACACGAAGCGATGCGGGGGGACGCACGAGTCAGACTTGGGGGCTCGCAGAGCCGTGCTCTCAAGAAAGCACCATCGTGCTTCTTCCCGTCCTTCGTCTCCTCGTGTGACACCCCCGTTCTCGTGCGCGGCGCGCCCCAGGAGCTCCCTAGCGCCACTCTCGGGGGATCGTTGCGCCGAACTTCGCTTCGGTCGTGTCGGCGAAGCGGTCGAGGGCGACGGCCAGATCGTCCGCCGGCATCGGGCCGATCGTGTGCGCGTACTGGAGCGCCGGATCGTCGAAATGCCAGTCGGCCAGCCAGAACGTGCTGACGCTGCGGATCTCGACCGTCCTGCCGACGAGTCCGGACAGCATGCCGACGCTGATCTTCTTCGGCCCCATGTCCACCACCTCGTCGACGCTGGCGAGGTCTGGGGCGGCGTCGGGCAACTGGGGGCCCCACTGAATGCTGAGAGCCTTCATTGGCGGCTAGGCTACGAGGTGCGCCTGGCCGGCGTCGTCCACTTCACCGAGCGGAGCGGGCGCGACGACCGAGCGGTTGCGAATCTCGTCGAGGACGTGGCGGGCAGAGAGAAGGGCAACTCTTCTGCGCCCGAGAACTCAGCTGGCGAAGACGATCACCGGATAGACGACCGCGGCGATCAGCCCACCAAGTAGCGCGCCGGCCACGACTTGCGACACGGTGTGGTCGCCGAGGCGCAGGCGGGCCCACCCCACGGCGATCGTCAGCAGGAGCAGCAGCAGGCACCAGGGGGTGAAGGTGTAGGCGATCAACACGGCCGTTCCGGCCGCGACCGCCAGATGAATGGAGAGCTTCCAGCGCGTGCTCACCGCGAGGCAGACCACGATCCCGGTGATGCCCGCGATCACGAGCCCCAGCAGCTGGCGGGGCGCTCCCAGCCAGAGCAACAGCGCTAGACCCACCAGGACCGACGCGAGCGCAACCAGCAGTACCAGCGGCCGCTGGCTGCGCACACCCACGTGGACATCACTGAGACGTCGACGGCGCACCTGATAGAGCACGTAGCCGACGGGAAGGAGACTCCCGAAACAGGCTGCCACGATGCCGGTCACCACCGCCTGCTCCGGCGTCCGCGCGCTGTGGATGGCCACGAGCACGACCAGCAGCGCCACCACCGGCGCCGGAGAGAGCACCTCCGTGAGCACCCGCGCAGCACGCAGCTGCCCGCTCTCCTTGGGGTTCCGTACGGTACTTGGCACAATTCTCGGTCCACTGCTGCTGTCGACGGCGAGGGCGGTCTCGGTGGCGTACGGGATCGCGGATCGACGAGACCACACAAAAGGGATACGACCTCGTCGCAGAGGCCGCCTTCGCCCCGCTTACCCAGACGGCATTAGCCTGCGGATCGGCTCGAGCCAGATCGAATGCAAAATGTTGGTGCCGGCGCAGGGATTCGAACCCTGGACCAAAGGCTTAAAAGGCCCCTGCTCTGCCTGGCTGAGCTACACCGGCACGAACACCGCGGGAATCGCCGACCGAGCCTGCGCTTCGGGGAGGGCTGGCGCAGCTTCGTGGGAAACGGTGCGGCACTCGCGAGGATACCGCCTCCTCAGCCATCGACCGCGCGCGGGGCCGGATCCTTCGTAAACAGCGCCAGCAGCTCGTAGACGACGTGCGCGGCCGCGATCGCGGTCGTCTCGGCGTGGTCGTAGGCGGGGGCGACCTCGACGACGTCCGCGGCGACGATGTGCAGCCCCGCGAGGTTGCGCAGCAGGAGCAGCAGCTCGCGGGAGAGCAGGCCACCGGCTTCGGGGGTACCGGTGCCGGGCGCCATCCCGGGATCGATCACGTCGATGTCGACGGACACGTAGAGGGGCGTGTCGCCGACCCGCTCGCGGATCTCCGCGGCGACCGCTGCGGCGCCCCGATCCGCCACCTCCATCGTCTCGACGACGTGAAAGCCGAGATTGCGATCCTCGCTCAGATCCTCGCGGCCGAACAGCGGTCCTCGGATGCCGACGTGCACCGAGCGGTGGGCGGCGAGCAGGCCCTCCTCCGACGCCCGCCGGAACGGCGTGCCGTGCGTGATCGCGGCGCCGAAGTAGGTGTCCCAGGTGTCCAGGTGGGCGTCGAAGTGCAGGACGGCGACCGGTCCATCGCGCTTGGTGACCGCGCGCAGCAGCGGCAGCGCGATCGTGTGGTCGCCGCCGATCGTGACCAGATGCCGGCTCCGCTCCAAGAGTGCGGTCGCACCCGCCTCGATCTGCTGGACCGCCTCTGCGATCGAGAACGGGTTCGCGACCAGGTCGCCGGCGTCGACGACCTGCTGGCTGGTCAGGGGCTCGGCATCGAGCGGTGCGTGATACGGACGGAGCAGGCGTGACCCCTGGCGCACGGCCTGCGGCCCGAATCGAGCGCCGGGGCGATAGGTGACGCCGGCGTCGAACGGAACGCCGACGATCGCGACGTCCCAGCGGTCGACCTCGTCCTGCCGGGGCAGCCGGGCGAACGTCGTCGGACCGGCGAAGCGAGGCACGACCGTCGCGTCGAGCGGGCCGCGGATCGGGGCTCGGTCGCTCATGGGGAAACCTCCCGGACCGCGCGGGGAGCCCACGCGGTGCCACGTGAACGAAGGTGGGTCGCGGAACCGCACCGGTGAGGTCACCACGGCCCTGACGCCGCGAACGAGCGACGAGCCGGACGAGGCTTGCGGACCACGTCGGATGCGCGGTGGATGGTACGCCGCGACGGTGGTCGCGCGAGGGCGGCGTCGATCACCATGTAAGGGCCGGTTGCCGGCACCCGGTCGCACGTTCGCGCTCGGAAGCGACCGGTTGCCGGCGGTCGGGCCAATCCGGGCCGGGCTCTGGCGAGGCTCACGTCGCGAGCGTGGCTACGGGACTCGCCCGATGAAGGCCGGGACGCCGGCATGGCCCCGTCCGATCACTCCCAGGACCGGCCGGACACCTGACCTCTGGTGGCCGATGCGGAACACGCGCATGGTCGATGGCATGAGCAGCTCGGTCGGGCGTCGCACCGGACTCGGGCCTGGCCGCGCGCTGGGGCGTCGCCTTGGCGGCTGGCTGGTCCCGCTGCTCCTGCTCGCGCTGGTCGTGGCTGTGTACCTGGTGGTCGTCGTGGCCTTCCCGGTGTGGCGCTACTGGCCGGCGGGCGGCGTCCTGGTCGGCCTGGCGATCGTCGTCCCCGTCGTGCTTGGCGTCGCCAGCAGGCGTGCGAAGAATCGGCGGACTCTCGAGTCCTGGCGATCGCGCGGGATCGCGGAGATCGACTCCATGACCGGCGAGCAGTTCGAGCGCCGCCTCGAGGTCGCGTTCGCCGACCTCGGATGGCGCGTCACCCCCACCAGCCAGGCTCGCGATCTCGGCTGCGACCTGCTACTCCGATCGGACGACCGGCTGACCGTGGCCGTGCAGTGCAGGTGCCATGGCCGTCCGATCGACAGCCGAGCGGTACAGGAAGCGCACGCGGCACGCAGCCAGTACCACGCCGACGAGGCGTGGGTGGTCACGAACAGCACCTTCACCGAGACCGCACGCGCCCAGGCGACCGGCTGCGGCGTGAGTCTGCTCGCGCGCCCCGAGCTCACACGCCTGCTGGTCAGGGCGAGTCGAACACCGGAGTGCCACGTCCAATTCGCGACCCGGCCCCCCGCCTGGTAGGCGGCGCAAAGGTGAGGGTGCGAAGGCATGGTACCGGCGGCGGACATGGTCGCCGGACTTGTCCGAACGGCTGCCAGCGCTGACCTCGGCGGGGTTCGAATCGACAGCGACGATCCGCGCCCGTTTGAACGCAGACCCGCCTCACGAACGCGCTTTCAAGCCCCACGCGGGGCATACCCTGAGGCCTTGCGACATGTCGTCCAGTGGGTTCTCGCGGCGCCGCTGACGAAGAGTGCCGGAAGGACTCTATTGCCGAGGGCGGCCGGCTCCAAGTGGCGCTTGCGGTTCCGCGTCAATACAATCGTATGGACATGCCGCGCGATCGCCTCGGTATCGTGTGGGACGACGCGAATCGAAGACACCTTAGCGAGGATCACCCCGAACGAAACCTCACGATTCCTGAGATCGAGCAGGCGATGAACGATCCCAAGCGGTTGCAATCGTCGGAGGTCCGTGATGGGCTACCCCATTTTGCGATCGTCGGTAGCACGAAGGAGCAGCGAATCCTGGTCGTGGTCTGGATCGGCCGAGGACGCCGGAGGTACCCGATCCACGCCCATCCAGCCGGACGCAAGGAAGTGCAGGAGTACTGGCGTGACATCTAGCGGCGGCCCTCGGAACGGAACGCAATTCGGCCCCAAGCCGTGGCAATTCGACCCCTACGACAACTGGTCGCCCGAGCAACTCGAGGACCACTTTGCAACCCTCTTCGCGTCCGACCGACGGGTGAGAACGGTGCCGGTGACGTTTCGGGTGCCAGCCGACCTGCTCGAACGCACGAAGCGTGCAGCGGAAGAACGGCACGTACCCTATCAGCGCCTCGTCAAAGCAATCTGGGAGGACGCCCTACGCGCGATCGAGCGAGGCAGTAGGACTCACCCCTGATCTCTGCGCTCAGGGCCTCGGGTTGCCTCGGCCGCTCACGATCGAGGTCGCCCAAGGCGTACGCCGCCGGTTGGGCCGTCCCTCCTGACGCCTGCTCCGGGTGGCCTGGCGCCTCCCCTCGATGTCGCAGGAGAAGTCCATGTCGCCCCGGTAGGTGGTGGCCTTGCCCGAGTTCGTGCGCGGTTGATGGTGGTGACCCCGGCGGGGTTCGAACCCGCGATCTCAGCCTTGAGAGGGCTGCGTCCTAGTCCACTAGACGACGGGGCCACGTGGGGCCGGCCAGCAGGCGGCCGCCGGTGCGCGACCGGCGCCAAGACATACTACAGATCCGCCCCCTCAGCGCTCGGCGGTGCGAACAGGTCGAGCAGTCCGGCGGCTTCGACCGCGCTCCGCAGCG
This sequence comes from Candidatus Dormiibacterota bacterium, assembly GCA_049283435.1. Taxonomy (GTDB): domain Bacteria; phylum Chloroflexota; class Dormibacteria; order Dormibacterales; family Dormibacteraceae; genus CAVTSA01. The sequence continues at coordinate 6,537 of JBAPVZ010000496.1, read as the reverse complement.
CCGCCTCGCCCGCCGCGTCGAGCCCGCGCAGCGGCAGCCGGCAGCCGCCGCAATCGACATCGAGCCACCGGCTCATCGCCTTCAGCGCAGGCAGACCGCCGGAGTCGATCGCGATCTGGATCAGGCGCCGCGCCCGTCCTTGCAGCTCGGTCGCACGCGTCATGTCGCCGGCCCCGAACGCCTCGAAGACCGCGCGATAGTGGGGCGCCGCCAGGTTGTAGGTGCTGCCGACAGCGCCACGGACCCCGACCGTCAGCGCCTGCAGCAGCAGCTCATCGGGGCCCGACAGGATCGTCACGTCGGGCGCCGCCGCCTCCACGCAGCGTGCCATCTCGACGAGGTCCGGCGACGTGAACTTGACGCCCGCGAAGCTCGGGATGCGGCGCCGCGCGAGGTCCAGGAAGTCCGGCATCGGTGGATGGACGTGCGTTCGCTGAGGGATGTGGTAGTAGAGGAACGGCAGCGTCGGCGCGGCGGCCGCGACCTCGCCGCAGAAGTCCACGAGCGCCTCCGGGCCGGCCGGTGCGAAGTAGTAGGGCGCGAAGGCGGCGATGCCGTCAGCGCCGTCGGCAAAAGCCGCGGCCGCCAGCGTCCGTGCCTCGGGGAGGCTCGTGTGCCCGACGTGCACGATCACCTCCAGCCCGTCGGCGACCTCGCACCAACGCCGGGCGATGCCGATCCGCTCCTCGCTCGAAAGCGACGGACCCTCGCCGGTGCTGCCGCAAACGAAGGCCCCGTCGACGCCCTGTCGCTGCAGCAGGGCCGCCTGCTGCTCGATGGCGTCGAGCGCGACCGAACCGGCCCCGTCGAACGCCGTGAAGACGGCCGCGATCAATCGCAGACGCTCTCCTCCGGTCCGGGCTCGCTGCACCTCAACCTCCCTTGCCTCGACACTGCCGCCGGCCGTGCAGCCACGCAGGACACGCCGACTTGACATAGGACATCCCAGATCCTATCTTCTCCCCTACATGATGAGCCCGGAGGGAGCGCGAGCGGTGTCGGGGGCGGGCTCCGGCTCTGAACAGGGAGCCCGCCCCGGGCTCGGTCGGCGGCCGCGGAGGGAGGAGCCGCCGACGCTCGTCGCACTCCAGACGGAGATCAAACAGCTCATCCTCGACCGCCGGCTCGGCCCCGGGGACGCCCTGCCCACCGAGTCCGACCTGGTCGAGATGCTGGGCGTCGGGCGCAACTCCGTCCGCGAAGCGCTGAAGAGCCTGCAGGCGCTGGATCTGGTCGACATCCGTCACGGGTACGGGACCTACGTGGGTTCGATGTCCCTGGAGCCGCTGGCCGACGGGCTGACGTTCCGCATCCATCACGGGCTGCGCGACGGTCTCCGCGGCCTGCGCGAGCTCCTGGAGATCCGAGAGGAGCTCGAGGCGGCGTTGATCCGCAAGGTGACGCCGCTGCTGGGCGACGAAGAGCTAGATCGGTTGAGCACGATCCTCGACGAGTTCGAGGCCGCTCGACGCGTCGGCGAAGGTGACGTTCGGCTCGACCAGGCCTTCCACCAGATGCTCTACCAGCCGCTCGGCAATCAGCTCGTCCTCCAGCTGCTGGACACGTTCTGGATCGTCTACCAGCGGCTGATCGACGAATTGCGCGGGCGCGGTCTGGCCCAACCGGACAACCTGGTCGACGAGCATCGCGCGATCGTCGACGCGCTGCGCAGCCGGGACCCGCTCGCCGCCGAGCAGGCGGTGCGTGGGCACTTCACCGAGATCTACGGGCGCATGGCGAGGACGTTCACGCCGCCGCCTCAGGCCACGGGGCCGTGAGACCGCTCTCGGCGGCCACCCTCTGCGGCACCTGGGGCACCCTCCTCCTTCCCATCGACGAGCACGAGAGCATCGACTGGGGGCGACTCGCGGCCGACGCCGATCGCCTGGTCGCCACCGAGCTGCACGGGCTGTATGCACATGGCACGGCCGGCGAGTTCTTCACGCTGACCGAGGCCGAGCACCAGCGCGTCAACGAGATCCTGGCCGGCCGCTGCGAGGCTGCCGGCAAGCCGTTTCAAATCGGCGCCAGCCACATGAGCGCACAGATCGGCCTGGAACGCATCCGTGCCGCCGCCGCCTGCGCGCCGAGCGCGATCCAGGTCACGCTGCCCGATTGGCTCACGCTGACCGACGACGAGGTGGTGCGCTGCCTGCTCCGCATGGAGGAGGTCGCCCGACCGATCCCGCTCGTGCTCTACAACCCTCCGAACAGCAAGACGCTGGTCTCGCCCGCGCTCTACGGGCGGCTGGGTGCCGAGGTGCCGGCGCTGATCGGCTGCAAGGTCGCCGGCGGTGATGCCGGCTGGTTCGCCGCCATGCGGGATCGCGCGCCGGGCCTCCGGGTCTTCGTCGCCGGTTCGCGGCTCGCCTCGAGCATCGCACTGGGCGCGGCCGGCTCGTATTCCGACCTCGCCTGTCTCAGCCCCGACGGCGCCTGCGCGTGGTGGGACCTCATGCACAGCGACCTCGTCGCGGCACTGGCCCTCGAGGCCGGGATCAGGGCGTTCTGGACGGCCTATCTGCTGCCGCTACAGCGCGACGGCTATGCGGACCCCGCGCTAGACAAATTCCTGGCCCACGTCGGGGGGTGGAGCCAGGCCGGCACGAGGACCCGATGGCCTCATCGCTGGATTGCCGAGGACCGCGCGGCGGCCGTGCGCCCGGTGGCGCGAGCGCACCTGCCCGAGCTGTTCGGGCCGCGCCACGAAGCAGGCGCACGTCCCACGTCAGAGCAAGCACCCGCCGTCGCGCCGCGGCGGCCTCGTGACGGGCGAAGCAAGGGAGAGAGCAGATGGAAAGGGACTCAGGTCGAGAGCTGACGCGGCGCGATCTGCTGCGCATGGGGGGAGCGGCCGGCGCCCTGGTGCTCGTGCCCCCGATCCTGGCGGCTTGCGGTTCGACGTCACCGTCCAGCGCGCAATCGAGCTCGGGCGGGAAGACTGGCGGGACCTTCACCGGCGCGTTCGACGAGGGGCCCGGCGGGCTGCCGGAGATGTTCAACCCGCTCACCGCCACCGCCGGCGCCACCTTCTTCCAGATGCACTATTCGCCCCTCCTCTCCTACACCCCGAACCTCCGGGCCATGCAGGGCGACCTGGCCGAGAGCTGGACGGTGTCCGCCAACGCCGATCAGTACACGTTCAAGCTCCGCAAGGGCGTGACCTGGCACGATGGCAAGCCGTTCACTTCGGCCGACGTCAAGTTCACGCTGCAGCTTGCCATCGATCCTGACAGCGCCGCCACGGCAGGTTCCTATCTGCCCCCGATCGCGGCCATCGACACCCCCGACGACTTCACGGTCGTCATCCACCTGGCGGGTCCCAACGTCACCCTGCTCTCGACCATGACCCTCCTCCCCATGCTGCCGAAGCATGCGCTCGCACAGTATTCGGCGGCGGAGCTGGTCAAGAGTCGGTGGTGGTACACCAGCCCGATCGGGACCGGACCTTTCAAGTGGGATTCCTACACCTCGGGGCAATTCTCCCAACTGGCGGCATTCGATGGCTACTGGCGAGGCAAGCCCAAGATCGCCAAGATCGTGAACACCTACTTCTCCGACCCGGCGAGCTCGGTGATCGCGCTACGCAAGAAGACCGTCGAGTTCGACTATCTGACGCTGGACGACCTCTCGACCTTTCAGGGCGACAGCGGCTTCCAGACCATCAAGGGCTCGTCCCAGGTCACCAACTATCTCTCCTGGAACTTCAAGGACCCTCGCTTCGCCAACCTCGCCGTGCGCCAGGCCTTCATGTACGCGATCGATCGCAAGACCATCATCTCCCAGCTCTACAAGGGCGGCGCCACTCTGGTCAACGGACCCTTCGACAACCCGAAGTACCAGGCCACGTCCGGCCAGACCTACCCCTACAACCCGACCAAGGCCAAGCAGCTCCTGCAGTCCGCCAACTGGGGTTCGATCAAAGGCGCGCCGATCGAGGTCGTCACTTACTACGCCGACCAGCTGACCCAGAACGTCCTCACCGCCTTCCAGCAGATGCTGGGCAAGGTCGGGATCACGATCACCATTCGCCAGCTGGACACCGCGTCGTTCGCCGCCCTCGAGCACGGCCGTCAGCTGACGATGATGTTCGCCGGTTTGACCAACGGCCCCGATCCCGACGTGACGCGGCAGATGTACCTGTCCACCGGCACCAACAACTACATGGCCATCAACGTCCCCCAGCTGGACCAGCTCTACAACCAGGGCCGTGTCGTGCCCGACCCTCAGCAGCGGACGGCCGTCTACCAGAACATCAGCAAGGTGGTCAGCGAGCAGCTGCCGGTGGCGCCGATGTGGGTCGCCAAGCGCTACGGCGGGATCACCTCCAACGTCAAGAACTTCGTCTGGACGCCCGTTTCCAACGCTTTCTACAATGCCGCCTGGCAGGACTGGACTGTAGGCTGAGCGGCCAACGTGTGGAGCTACCTGCTGCGCAGGATCGAGGTCAGCATCCCGATCCTGCTCCTGATCACGATCGGGCTCTTCGGTCTGCTGCAGCTCACGCCGGGTGGGCCGCTGGACGCGCTGGCCCCGCCCGACGCGCCGATCTCACCGCAGGCGAGGGCCGCGCTGGCCCGGGAGATGGGTCTCGACCAGCCGCTGCCGGTGCGCTACGTGGAGTGGCTCTCCCAGGCCGTGCGCGGCAACCTCGGCTACCGGAGCGACAACGGCGAGCCCGTGAGCGAGGCGATCGCGACGCATATCGGTCCCACCCTGGAGCTGATGGGTACCGGAACCCTGATCGGCATCATCCTGGGGATCCTGCTCGGGATGATCTCGGCCGTCTACCAGTACTCGGCCTTCGATCTGGTCCTCACCGTGCTGGCGTTCCTCGGCCTCTCCCTGCCCGCGTTCCTGGCCGGTCTGCTCGGGCTCTACCTCTTCTCCATCCAGCTCGGCTGGTTTCCGAGCGGCGGCATCCAGACCCCGGGCGCCCCACCCAGCCTGGGCCAGAACCTCCTCCACCTCGCCTTACCAGCGCTCCTCCTCTCCATCAACCAGATCGCACAGGTGATGCGCTACACGCGCGCCTCCCTGCTCGAGGTGATCGCTCAGGATTACGTGCGCACGGCACGGGCGAAGGGGGCGGGAGGCGTCCGAGTGATCTTCCGCCACGCGCTCCGCAACGCCCTTCTCCCGGTGATCACGATCATCGGCGCCAGCATCCCCAACCTGGTGGGCGGGGCCGTCTTCCTGGAGACGATCTTCGCCTGGCCGGGCATGGGTCAGCTCTTCCTGACCGCGGTCCAGGGCCGCGACTACTCGCTGATCATGGGGATGACGCTGATGCTGGCGATCGTCGTCCTGCTCGCCAACCTGCTCACCGACCTCGCCTACGCGGTCGCGGATCCACGCATCCGCTTCGGGACATGACCATCGAGCCCCAGGTTCCCGCGCCGCAGCTGGTCCACGAGCTGGCAGCGGCCCGGGCGCCGCGTCATGAGAGCCTGCTCCGGCGGACGGTGACCCGCTTCGCTCGCCATCCCACCGCGATGGCCGGCGTCATCGTCCTGCTCCTCATCTGCCTGGCGGTCGTCCTCGCCCCACTGCTGGCGAGGCAGAACCCCAACGCCGTCAACCTCTTCGCCCAGAATCAGCGGCCGGGGCCAGGCCACTGGCTGGGGACCGACACCGAGGGCCGGGACATCTTCGCCCGAACGCTCTACGGGGGCAGGATCTCGCTCGTGGTGGGCGTGTTCGCGATGCTCATCTCGCTCGTCATCGGGACGCTGTTCGGCGGCGTCTCCGGCTTCTTCCGAGGGGCCTCGGACTGGATCATCATGCGCGTGACCGACGTCGGGATGACCTTTCCGCCGGTCGTCATCATCCTCACCCTGGCCGCGATCGTGGGACCCGGCGTGCGCAACACGATCCTGATCATCGGGCTCCTCTACTGGCCGATCCCCAGCCGGCTCGTGCGATCGAAGATCCTCTCGGTGCGCGAATACGAGTACATCGAGGCCAGTCGAGCGCTCGGATCCTCGCGCTGGCGGACTCTCTTCCGTCACGCGCTGCCCAACGCAATCGTCGTGATCGTGGTCAGCGGCACCCTGGGCGTGGCCAACGCGATCCTGCTCGAAGCCGGCATGTCCTTCCTGGGCCTGGGCGTCCAGCCCCCCACTCCGAGCTGGGGCAACCTGCTCAGCGCCGCCAACCAGCTGAACGTGCTGATCTCGTTCCCCTGGGAGTGGATTCCGGCGGGAGTCGCGGTGGTGGCCACCGTCCTCTCCATCAATCTGATCGGTGACGGGCTCCGGGATGCGCTCGATCCGCGCGCGATCGGCTGACACAGATCAGGCCCCGACGTCCGCGTCGGCTCAGACCTCGGGGCGCCCGGGGATCGCGCACGGCTGCCCGGAAGCCAGGGAACGGTAGACGGCGTCGACGGCGGCCACTGCCGCCCAGCCGTCCCGAGCCCCATAGGCGGGAGGCGTGCCGGCCCGGACGGCGGCCAGGAAGCTGTCGAACACCGGACTGATCAGATCAGTTCCGGCGGCCTCCTCGATCGGCTGCCGCCGCATCGGCTCGCCCGCG
>JBAPVZ010000495.1:0-1878 GCA_049283435.1 Candidatus Dormiibacterota bacterium | reverse complement strand
GACCTCGAACGTGTAGCCGGCGCGGCGGAGCAGCTCGACCCGGCGCGGCGAACCCGACGCGAGGACGAGTCGCGGCTCGCCTGGGATCACTCGCCGCTCGAGGTCGGGACGGCGGCCGGGCTGGTGGCGCGGCGCCGGAGGTCGACGTTGAGGGCGAGATAGATCGCGGCCGAAAGCACGAACCCGGCGACGAACGTGAGATCGCCGATGCCCGGGAAGTGGGCCGGGATCGGACCGACGTAGATCGTCTCGTTGCAGAAGAGATAGATCGAGACCGCCGTGCCGATCACGAACGCGACGATGCCGCTCCAGGGGTTGTGCGTGTGGTCGTAGAAGATGCCCGCGCCGCCGAAGTTGCCGCGCCGCAGCCAGTAGTCGCTGAAGACGACGCCGAGCCAGGGCGCGATCCAGTAGCCGACGACCAGGAGGAAGTCGTCGTAGGTCGTGGAGAGGCCGGTCTGCCCGCCGACCAGGGCGACGAAGAAGCCGATCACGCCGAACACGAGGGCGACGATCGCCCGGCGCTGGCGAGCGCCGAGGCGGATGCCGATGGTGAGGAACGCCATCGCCCCGCTGTAGATGTTCAGCACGTTGGCGGAGATCCCACCCAACGTGATCGCGAGCAGGGTGACGACGGCGACGGCGCCCGGCAGCGAGTGCGCGAGCTGGGCCGTCGGATTGCCGTTGAAGTTGGTGCCGGCGACCGTCGCGAGGGCCGCCCCCATCAGCTCCAGCACGACACAGGAGACGAAGATGCCGAGCCCGGCCATGATCCCGGTGCGCACGGCGCTGGTCGTCTTCGGCAGGTAGCGCGTGTAGTCGGCCGCGTAGGGATTCCAGCCGCAGGCATAGCCGAACGCGGCGGCTGCCGTCAGGATGAACGCCGCGACGTCGCCGACTCCCTTCGGGCTCGCCCCCTGGCCGAGGTTCGCCTTCGTGAAGACGAGCAGGGTCGCGACCGCGAACACGACGACGAGGGGGATGAACGCGTACCGCTCCCACACGTGCACCAGGTTGTGGCCGAAGAACGCGACCGCGACCTGGAGCAGGACGACGATGACGAGCGCGAGCCAGAACGGCAGGTGGAGCAGCGTGACGAGCGCGTACGTCGCGCTGACGCTGTTCACCGCGAACCAGCCGATCCCGGAGCCGATCGACATCAGGATCGAGGGCGCGATGTTGCCGAGAAAGCCGAAGGCGGCGCGCCCCTGCACCATCTGCGGCACGCCGAGGCGAGGGCCCCAGGAGGAGAGGATCGCGTGCGTGATCGACCCCAGGGCAGTGCCCAGGATGACGCCCGCGGCGACGGTCCAGAAGCTGCCGCCGAAGATCGCGACGCCGAGGACGCCGACGAAGATGGTCGCGAACTCGAGGTTCGGCGACATCCAGGTCCAGAACATCTGGCCCGGACCGCCGTGGCGCTCGGTGTCCGGAATGTGCTCGATACCCCCCGGTTCGACGGCGACGACCTGCTTGCCGTACACGCCCTCGCGTTCCGGGACCAACACCTCGCTGGGTTCGGCGGCGGTGGCCATCAGTGCTCCCCTCTCGTGACCGGGCTATGGCGGGCTCCGACGACGAAAAGTCTACCCTGACCATAACCCGATCTGCGACGCCCGGCTGGTCTGCCTCGACGGGCGGTTCTGCTGGGGCTCGGGTCGTCATCGGGGGGACCCTGCCGTGGCCTGCCGCCAGGGGCATCGCCGCCGGGCCTCCCGGGCGGTAGAGGGGACGCCGGCTGCTACCTTGGGGGCGTGCTTGACCTCCGGCTCCGCAACGCGCACGTGGTGGGCGAGAGCACTCTGCGCGACCTCGGCATCGCGGACGGCAGGCTCGTCGCGCCCGAGGCCGAGGCGCGACGCACGATCGGGCTGGAGG
>JBAPVZ010000494.1:0-2305 GCA_049283435.1 Candidatus Dormiibacterota bacterium | reverse complement strand
GGACCAGGATCTCCGCCAGGTCGCCGACGGACGTTTCGGTCATGGGGCGCACGCTACGCGCCGAATTCGCTGTGACGACTACGGTGTGTCAGCCGCGCGGTTCGTACGGGTAGGCGGCGATTGCCGTCATGGCGTGCAGCGCTGAATCGGGGCCCACCGGCGATGACTGAGGTCGTTACGCTCACCTGATGGTCGAGGATCCCGACGGGGTGACGGATCTGCTCGCACGGCATGCAGAGCTGATCGATTCGATCGGGGAGATGCGCTGGCACGAGTGGGGAGGCGGCGGCAGGAGCCTCGCGGAGTGGATCGACGTCACCCGGCGAGAGGCCGGCGAGGCGCGTCTCCCGATCACGCTCGTTGCGATCGATCCGGTCGGGGGCGCACTCGGTGCGGTCGCGCTCGGAGATGTTGACAGCGAGCTGAGCGGTGCCGAGCGCGGAGGCCGCACGCCGTGGGTGCTTGGCATGATCGTGCGCGCCGACTGCCGCCGGCGCGGGATCGGTCGACAGCTGCTCGACGTGCTGGGAAGGACCGCCGGCGGCCGCGGCTGCCGGACGCTCTGGGTTGCGACCGGGGACCCGGCGGTCGGGTTCTATCGCAACTGCGGTTGGGAGCCGGTGCAGCGGCTCCGCCTCCTATCGACTGGGATTGAGACCACCATCTTGACGAAGTCGGTGTCGCGGCATTAGCTCCTGCTGATTGAGGGCTCGCCTGCCGCTCCGTGCCCGGGAGCCCTGGCGGCGCGGGCCGCAATCGGACGGGCTGTCAGCTCTGAGCTTTGCTGCGACATCGTGCACCACTGGTTCTGGCGCCGAGCCGTGGTGTCAGCGGGCCCAGGCGCTACGCTTGGTTCTGGCGCCGAGCCGTGGTGTCAGCGGGCCCAGGCGCTACGCTGTGCGACGATGTCGCAGACGGTGGCGGTGATCCATTCTGCGGATAGGCCGGACCTGGTCGAGGCCTCGGTGGAAATGGTTTGGAGCGAGTGGGGGCAGGGCCAGCCACCGGAGGAACGTCAGCGGTGGTTGGACATCGCGCTGCGTGACCGTAATCGCGATGGGGTACCCACCGGTTTCTTCGCCCTTGGTGAGCACCGGTCCCTGCTGGGCGTCGTTGGACTTCACGAGTTCGATATCGAGGCACGCCGCGATCGGTCTCCTTGGCTGTGTGGACTGTTCGTGCGAGCCGACGTGCGTGGGCACGGGATCGGTCATCGGCTCGTCCAGCGCTTGGAGGACTTCGCGACGAAGAGCAGGATCTCCCGGGTCTGGGTTTTCACGGACCGGGCGCCCGGCTTCTACAGGAGTTGCGGCTGGACTGAGGTCGAACGATTGCCGGCAGAGCGCGATCACGGTCCAGGCGTTCTCTTCATGCGCGATCGGTTGTCGGGTTACGTGGAATAGGTCGTCCGGAGCGAGGACCGGCTCCTATTCTGTGCCCGGTGACTGCCCCCAGCCCCGGGACGGAGTCCTACGAGCATCCAGACGCGCCGAGGATGGCGGCCTTCCGGCGCATCTACAACTTTCGCCGGGTAGTCGAGGACATCTACCCGAACCTTGCGCGCAGCTTCGAGGACGCTGGTGTCCGGCGGTTCGTCGAATTGGGCGGGGGGCGCGGGCCGATCTCCGCGCTGCTGGCGGCCCGAGGCGTCCGGACCTGTGTCGTCGATCTGGACAGGCACATGCTTGCCGAGGCCTGTCGTCCAGGGGTCCAGGCAGACATGGTGCGTCTGCCGCTCACGGACAATTGCCTCGACGGGGCGGCGGCAGTCAACTGCCTGTACTTTCTGTCCCAGCCGCTCTGCGCGCTCCATGAGGCGCGCCGGGTTGTGCGGTCCGGCGGGGTGTTCGTGGCCTCGTCTCCGAGTCGGTGGAACGACCCCGAACTCAAGGGTATCGATCCAGGGTGGGGAGCTGCCTCGTCGTTCGACGCCGAGGATGCGCCTTCTCTGGTCGCGGAGGTCTTCGGAAAAATCGAGGTCGATCGGTGGAGGGTCAGCGCTTACGTCCTTCCCGACCGCGCCGCGATTGCCGATTACCTGCACGCTTTCAACGTTCCCGACTGGGAGGATCGAGCGCGTCGAATCGTCCCGCCGCTGACCATCACGAAGGTCGGGGCTCATGTATGGGCGCGGGCGTAGACGTTCGGCGGGTTCGAACCTCGACCTTGGTGGTTCGGAGTCCAACCACGGCGAGGTTGCCGATCCGGTCGCGACTTCCACCGGAGTGCGTGGGAATGCCCACCCGTGACGTCTACAGGCCCCAATGGTTGGTCGAGAACAGACCTCACAACAGAACCACGATGC
>JBAPVZ010000493.1:0-13783 GCA_049283435.1 Candidatus Dormiibacterota bacterium | reverse complement strand
GCCGACAACCTATGCGCGCGCCTCATCGAGTGGGGCGTCGACACCATCTACGGGTTCCCGGGCGACGGCATCAACGGCATCCTCGGTGCCCTGCGTCGACACCAGGCGGAGGTCCGCTTCATCCAGGTCCGCCACGAGGAGCAGGCGGCGTTCATGGCCTGCGGGCATGCGAAGTTCACCGGCCAGGTCGGCGTCTGCATGGCGACGTCGGGCCCGGGTGCGATCCACCTGTTGAACGGGCTCTACGACGCCAAGCTCGACCACCAGCCGGTCGTCGCGATCGTCGGCCAGACCTTTGTCAAGGCGATGGGCGGCGACATGCAGCAGGAGGTGGACCTGCTCAGCCTCTACAAGGACGTGGCGTCTGCGTACGTCCAGCAGGTGAACGACCCCTCGACGATCCGCCACTGCATCGACCGCGCGCTGCGCATCGCCCAGGCTGAGCGGACGGTGACCTGCGTCATCGTGCCCGCCGACGTGCAGGACATGGACGCGGTGCCCGACCAGGCACCCGGGCTAAAGGCGATCCACACCGGGGTCGGCTTCGCCCGCTCGCGGGTGCTTCCCGAGGCGCGGGAGCTGCAGCGCGCGGCCGACGTGCTCAACTCGGGGAAGAAGGTGGCGATCCTGGTCGGGGCGGGGGCGCTGGACGCGACCGACGAGGTGGTCGCGGTCGCCGAGAAGCTGGGCGCCGGCATCGCGAAGGCGCTGCTCGGCAAGGCGGCGGTGCCCGACGACGTGCCCTACTGCACCGGCTCGATCGGGTTGCTCGGCACCAAGCCGAGCTGGGACATGATGCAGGAGGCGGACACCCTGTTCATGATCGGGAGCGGCTTTCCCTACAGCAATTTCCTCCCTCCCGAGGGCAAGGCGCGGGGGGTCCAGATCGACCTCTCGCCCCGGATGATCAGCCTCCGCTTTCCGATGGAGGTGAATCTGGTCGGGGACAGCCGGGCGACGCTGCAGGAGCTGCTGCCCCTCCTCGAGCGGAAAGAGGATCGGTCCTTCCAGGAGGGGTTGGTCAAGGCGGTGGACGAGTGGTGGCGGCTGATGGACGAACGGGGAGAGCCCGAAGACCAGAATGGCCGCGTCCGCCCGCAGGGACTGTTCGCCGCGATCTCGCGCCAGCTGCCCGACAACGCGATTCTGAGCAGCGACTCGGGCTCGGCGGCGAACTGGTACGCCCGCCACATCAGGATTCGCCGGGGCATGAAGGCGTCGCTCTCCGGCAACCTCGCGACGATGGTGCCCGGCGTGCCCTACGCGATCGCGGCCAAGTTCGCGTTTCCCGACCGCCTGTCGGTCGCCATGGTCGGCGACGGGGCGATGCAGATGGGAGGCATGGCGGAGATGCTGACCGCCGCCAAGTACTACCAGACCTGGGTCGACCCGAGGCTCGTCATCCTCGTGCTCAACAACGAGGACTTGAACCAGGTCACCTGGGAGCAGCGCGTGATGGAAGGTGATCCCAGCTTCCAAGCCTCCCAGGACATCCCCTACGTGCCGTACTACCGGTGGGCGGAGCTGATCGGGCTGAAGGGGATCCGCATCGAGCGTGCGGCCCAGATCGAGGACGCGGTGCGGGAGGCGTTCGCGGCCGATCGGCCGGTCATCCTCGACGCGATGACCGACCCCAACGAGCCGCCGCTGCCGCCGCACATCACGTTCGACCAGGCGGTCGGGTTCGGCAAGTCGTTCCTCGGCGCTCCGGAGGCGGGCAAGGCGGGCGTGATGGCGGCGCTGCGCGAGACGGTCGAAGAGCTGAGGCCAGGGAGCTGAGCATGCGAGCCCTGCACCGAAAGAGGCGCCCGCTGCGCCGGAGCGAGCACCTGGTCGACCGGCTCTTTCGAGACATCCAGACCGGGCACTTCGAGCGGTCGCTGTCGGGACTGACGGCCGCCGCCGCCCTGGTCACGACCGCCGAGATCTACTTCGAGCACTACCGTGCGAGCTTCGGCAACAAGATGATGTGGAGCCCGATCGTGGTCACGCCGCCGGTCATCGTGGCCGGGATCGGCGGTGTCTTCAGCCGGCGCTGGGCGAAGACCGCGCTGCCGGTGACCGCCGCGATCTACACGCTGAACGGCCTGGTCGGCGAGTACTACCACGCGCGGGGCGTGGCTCGCCGGCCGGGCGGCTGGAAGGAGGCGTCTTACAACGTTCCCATGGGGCCGCCGCTGATGGCCCCGGGCCTGATGACGATCGTCGGCGCGATGGGACTGCTCGCGGCCGTGCTGCGGAGGGAGCGCTGAGCGTGCCCGATCTCAAGCAACCACACCACCTCCCGAACCTGCGCCGGGATGGGCAGCCGCCCGACAAGGGCTGGTTGCCCCGGCAGCGGCGGGGCACCACGCCGCAGATGATCGGGCGCTATCCCGACTACGACGTGCTCGCCGTCAAGGACAGCTGGGACGCGGCGACGCGGCAGGTCGTCGAGGGGCGGCTGGGCGTGGGAGCGCGGGAGCTCACCTTCTTTCAACCCTCGGAGGAGCCGGCGCTGCGAGCGTTCTGTGACGTGGCCGTCGCCCAGGACGCGGAGCCGCGGGTGCCGGTCGCGGAGATGGTCGACGAGAAGCTGGCCGCCGGCCGTCTCGACGGGTACCGGTACGCGGACATGCCCGACGATCGCGAAACCTGGCACGTGGTGCTGCAAGGGCTCGACCAGACGGCACGCGAGCGCCACCGGGGGAGCGACTTCGCGTCGCTGCCGCCGGCGGAACGGGAGGCGATCGTCGGAGCACTCACCCGCGGCGAGCTGGGCGGTGGCGCCTGGGATCGGCTCGACCCGAAGCGCGCCTGGTCGGTCTGCATGCGCATGATCCTCGCCGCCTTCTACTCCCACCCCTGGGCCTGGAACGAGATCGGTTTCGGCGGTCCGGCCTACCCGCACGGATTCATGCGCATGGGGTCGCTCGGGACCCTGGAGCCGTTCGAGAAGCCGGGGGCGACCAGCGAGGATCCGGTCGAGATCGCGGACATCCTGCAGCCGTGAGGCCGGCCGTTCTGAAGGGCTCGCTCGGCCCGCGAGCGAACGACTCCCGGTTCCTGCTCGACGTGCATCGCCGCGAGCTCCCGGGCGAGCGGACGATGCGCTCCTACGACGACGAGGAGGAGGTCGACCTCTGCATCGTCGGCGCCGGCGCCGGTGGCTCGGTGCTCGCGCAGCGGCTCGCCCGCCGGGGGTGGCGCGTCGTGATCCTGGAGGCTGGTCCGTTCTGGCATCCGGACGAGGACTGGGTCAGCGACGAGGCCGGCGCGCACGACCTCTACTGGACCGAGCAGCGCGTCATCGGCGGTAGCGATCCGATCGAGATGGGGAAGAACAACAGCGGCCGCGGCGTCGGCGGGTCGATGATCCACTACGCGGGCTACGCGCCGCGCTTTCACCCCTCGGACTTCGAGACGATGCGCCGGGACGGCGTCGGCGCCGACTGGCCGATCACCTACCGGCACCTCCGACCCCACTACGAGGAGGTCGAGCGGGAGCTCCCGGTGGCGGGTCAGAACTGGCCCTGGGGGGACCCGCACTCCTACCCCTTCTCGGCCCACCCGATCACCGGGGGCGCGGAGATCCTGTGGCGGGGAGCCGAGCGGCTGGGCATCGAGATGCGGGTGGGCCCGGTCGCGATCGCCAACGGGACCTTCGGCAACCGACCCCACTGCATCTACCGCGGCTACTGCCTGCAGGGCTGCAAGGTCAATGCGAAGGGGAGCCCGTTCGTCAGTCACCTGCCGGATGCGCTGGCCCACGGCGTCGAGGTGCGCGCCGGCTGCATGGCGGTCCAGGTCGACGTCGACGACTCGGGTCGGGCGACCGGCGTCGTCTACCGGCGGGAGGGGAGCGGAGAGCAGCGGCGGCAGCGCGCCCGCGTGGTGGCGGTCGCCGGTTACTCCATCGAGACGCCCCGCCTGCTCCTCAACTCGGTCTCCAGGGGCTATCCGAACGGACTCTGCAACGGCGAAGACCAGGTCGGCCGCTACGTGATGGTGCAGGGCGCCTCGCAGACCGCCGGTCGCTTCCCGACCGAGCAGCGAATGTACAAGGGGCCGCCACCCGAGATCTCGTCCGAGCAGTTCTACGAGACCGATCTCGGACACGACTTCGCCCGGGGCTTCAGCCTCCAGACCGTGTCGCCGCTGCCGATCGGCTGGGCGGAACACGTGCTCGCTGACGGGCACTGGGGGCGCGCGCTCCGCGAGTACATGCGCGACTACAACCACTGGGTCACGATCGGCGTGCTCAACGAGCTGCTGCCCCAGGCGGAGAACCGCGTCACGCTGGCCGAGGAGAAGGACCAGTACGGCATTCCCGTGGCCCGCTTCGACCATTCGCTGTCGGACAACGACCAAAAGAACATGGCTTTTTCGACCGGGGTGATCAAGGACATCCTGCACGCGGCCGATGCGCAGGACATCCTGACCATCCAGCGCTTCGCCCATCTCATCGGCGGCTGCCGGATGGGCACCTCGCCCGAGAACAGCGTCGTCGACGAGCACCAGCGAACCTGGGCGGTGCCGAACCTCTACCTCGCCGACGGCAGCGTCTGTCCGACCCAGGGGAGCGCGAACCCGGCGCTCACGATCATGGCGCTCGCCTCCCGGCTCGCCGACCACCTGGGGAGCAGCGCCGCATGAACAGGGCCGCGGAGCCCCGCATCAACAGGGTTGCGGCGCCCCGCATCAAAAGGGCCGCGGAGCCCCGCATCAAACGAATCGCGCGCGGCGCCGCCGCCGGTCTCGCCGGCACCGCCGTGCTGACCCTGCTGGCCGAGGGCGAGCGGCGGCGTCGGGGTGGCCCGGCGGTCTTCGAGCCGGGACGGATGGCAGGACGGCTCGCCCAGCGCCACCTCGGTGTCGAGTTGAGCGTCCGGCAGCGGCGGTGGGCGGGGCAGCTCATGCGCTGGCCCTACGGCGCGGCGTGGGGAGTGGTTCTCAGCGCCGTCGGTGGCGTGGTCCCCCGGGTGCGCGCCTGGCCGGTGCGGGGCGCGGCGCTGGGCGGGGCGGTTCTCGCCTTCGAGCTGATCGCGCTGCCGCTGGTCGGGGCGACGCCTGGCCTCCGGCAATGGGGGCGGGACGAGATCGTGTCCGACGGCGTCAACACGCTCGCCTATGGACTGGTGGCCGCCGCCATCCTCGCCGCGCCGCAGCGCGCGGCAGCACCGCACGCCGCGTGGACCAGCGGCCGCCCGCACGGCGGGAGCTGACCATGCTTGAGCAGAGGACACCGCGCGGGCGGGACACGGTGCGCTCGGTGACCGCAGAGGTGTTCACCGTCCCCACCGACGAGCCGGAGGCGGACGGCACCCTGGCCTGGGAGTCGACGACGCTCGTGCTCGTCGAGGTGCGCTCGGCCGGCGGCGGCCGCGGACTCGGCTACACCTACTGCGGTGGGGCGGCGGCGAGCGTGGTCCGCGAGCTGGCCGGCGCCGTCACCGGCCTGCCGGTCGACGAGCCGCAGCGCGCCTGGGAGCGCATGCTCGCGCAGGTCCGCAACCTGGGGCGGCCGGGCATCGCCGCCTGTGCCATCTCGGCGGTCGACATCGCGCTCTGGGATCTGCGCGCCCGGTCGGCCGGGCTGCCGCTGTTCCGGCTGCTCGGGGAGCGGCGCCGATCGGTGCCGATCTACGGCAGCGGCGGCTTCACCAGTTACAGCGTGCACCGCTTGACCGAGCAGCTGGCGGGGTTGGTCGGGCAGGGCATTCCGCGGGTCAAGATGAAGATCGGGACCGACTGGGGGACCCGGCCCGACATCGACCTGGCGCGGGTGCGGGCGGCCCGCGAGGCGATCGGCGACGAGGCGGAGCTGTTCGTCGACGCGAACGGCGCCTACGCGGCGAAGCAGGCGGTGCGGCTGGCCCGGCGCTTCGCGGACGAGGCGGGAGTCTCCTACTTCGAGGAGCCGGTCTCCTCGGACCACCTCGCGGAGCTGGCCTTCGTCCGCGGGCACAGCACGCTCGACATCGCCGCCGGCGAGTACGGATACGACCCCTGGTACTTCCGCGACCTGCTGCGGGCGGGCGCGGTCGACATCCTCCAGGCCGACGCGAGCCGCTGCCTCGGCGTCACCGGGTGGCTGCAGGCGGCGCAGCTCGCGTTCGCGTTCGCGGTGCCGTTCTCGGCGCACACGGTGCCGTCGGTGCACGCGCACCTGGGCTGTGCCGCCGAGCAGATCGCGCACCTCGAGTACTTCCACACGCATGCCCGGATCGAGCGCCTGCTGTTCGACGGCGTGGTCGAGCCCGACCACGGCAGCCTGTCGCCCGATCCCGAGCGAGCGGGACTCGGGCTGGAGCCGAAGCCGGCGGAGCTCGACCGCTACCGGATCGCCTGAGGCCGGCCGGCACGATTTCGGCCGGGCGACCCGCCTCGCCGCCACACCACGAGCAGAGGAGACGCGTCATGAGAGCGCACGCGAAAAGTCAATCGGATTCCCAGGTCGTCGTCGTCACCGGTGCCTCCGGTGGCGTGGGCAGGGCGGTCGCGCACAGCTTCGCGAAGCGCGGCGCGCGGCTCGCGCTGCTCGCCCGCGGCGCGAGCGGTCTGGAGCAGGCGTGCGACGAGTGCCGGGCGCTCGGCGGCCAGGCGATCGCGATCCCGACGGACGTCGCCGAGGCGGAGCAGGTGGAGGCGGCCGCGGTGCGTGCGGAGGCGGAGCTGGGCCCGATCGACGTCTGGGTCAACGACGCCATGGCGACCGTCTTCGGAGAGTTCCTGGACATCACCGCGGACGAGTACCGCCGGGCGACCGAGGTCACCTACCTGGGCGCCGTCTACGGCACGATGTCAGCGCTGCGCCGGATGGTCCGCCGCGATCACGGCACCGTCGTCCAGGTGGGGTCGGCGCTCGCCTACCGCGCGATCCCGCTGCAGGCCGCCTACTGCGGCGCCAAGTTCGGCATCCGGGGATTCACCGACTCGGTGCGCACCGAGCTGATGCACCGGCAGAGCCGCGTCTGGATCACGATGGTCCAGCTGCCGGCGGTCAACACCCCTCAATTCGACTGGTGCCGGACGAAGCTCCCGCTCCATCCGATGCCGGTGCCGCCGATCTTCCAGCCCGAGGTCCCGGCGGAAGCGATCTACTACGCGGCACACCACCGCCGGCGCGAGATCTATTGCGGTGGCAGCGCGGTGACGGCGATCCTCGGCACCAAGGTCTGGCCGGCGCTCGCCGACCGCTACCTGGCGAAGACCGGCTTCTCCTCGCAGCAGATGCCGGGTCGGCCGGTGAGCCACGACCGGCAGGACAACCTCTTTGCGCCGGTCCCCGATCAGGCCGCCACGCACGGCATCTTCGACGGGTCGGCCCGGGCCCGGAGCCGGCAGTCCTGGGCGACCGAGCATCGGGCCCTCGTCGGCACCGCCGGCGCGACGCTGGCGGTCGGGTTGGCCGCGATCGGGCTGGGAGCGTTCGGCGCCGTCGCCGGATCGGGCCGCCGGCGCGTCCTGCCCAGCCTCCCGGGGCGAGGCCGTCGGTGATCCACGGCAGCCGTCGGGTGGGCTCGGAGCAGATGCCGCACGTGTTGCGCGAGTACGCGCTGCTCGCCGACGGGGAGCGTGGCATTCTGGTCGGTCCGCGCGGGGACTTCGCGTGGCTCTGCTTTCCACGCTGGGACAGTCCCGCCGTGTTCGCGTCGCTGATCGGCGGGCGCGGCGTCTACACGGTGACACCGGAGGGCCGCAACGTGTGGGGTGGGCACTACGAGCCGGGAACCTTGATCTGGCGCGGTCGGTGGGTGACCGAGCAGGGCGTCATCGAGACTCGGGAGGCGCTCGCTTTGCCCGCGGACCGAGGCCGGGCGGTCGTGCTGCGACGGATCGAGGCGACGCGGGGCGACGCGCGGGTGCGGATCGACCTCGACCTGCGCGACGACTACGGCCGCCGGCCCGCCCGCAACCTGCGCCGCGACGAGGCGGGGCGCTGGTCGGCACAGACGCAGGGGATGCACGCCTGCTGGGTCGGAGCGCCGGAGGCGACGCTGGAGGACGACGGCAGTGGGGGGCGGCTGCTCAGCTTCGCGCTGGGACTTCGCGAGGGGGAGCACCGCGACCTGGTGCTGGTGCTCGCCGGATCGGCCGCCGCCGCCGAGCCGGTGGATCCCGGCCGGGCGTGGCGCGAGACGGAGGCCCGGTGGCACGAACGCGTGCCCTCGTTCCCGCGCGCGCTCGGGCAGCGCGACGCGGAGCACGCGTACACGGTGCTCTCGGGGTTGACGACCTCGGGCGGAGGCATGGTGGCCGCGGCGACGACCTCGCTCCCGGAGCGGGCCGGGCAGGGCCGAAGCTACGACTATCGCTTCGTCTGGATCCGCGACCAGTGCTACGCGGGGCAGGCGGTGGCCGCGGCCGGAGCCCATCCCCTGCTCGACGCTGCGGTTCGGTTCGTCCGGGAGCGGCTCCTGGCCGACGGCCCGGACCTGCAGCCCGCCTACACCGCCGACGGCGGGGCGATCCCCGAGCAGCGGCCGCTCGATCTCCCTGGCTATCCGGGCGGCAGCGACCTCGTCGGCAACTGGGTGCGGCACCAGTTCCAGCTCGACGCGTTCGGTGAGAGCCTGCTGCTCCTCGCCGCGGCCGGCCGGCACGACCATCTGGACGGGGAAGGCTGGCGAGCGATCGAGATCGCGGTCGACGCGATCACGAAGCGGTGGCGGGAGCCCGACTCGGGGATCTGGGAGATCGAGTCGAGAGCCTGGACCCACAGCAGACTGATCTGCGTGGCGGGACTGCGAGCGGTGAGCAGCCTGCGGGACGCGCGGGGCCGGGCCGCCCGCTGGTCGTCACTGGCGGACGCGATGCTGGCCGACACCTCGGCACATGCGGTGCATCCGAGCGGGCGCTGGCAGCGTGCCGACGACGACGCCCGGCCCGACGCCGCGCTGCTCCTGCCCGCGATTCGTGGGGCCCTGCCGCCCGGGGATCCGCGCAGCCGGGCGACGCTGCGGGCGATCGAGGAGCAGCTGACCGAGGATGGGTACTGCTATCGCTTCCGACCTGACGAGCGATCGCTGGGCCAGGCCGAGGGAGCGTTCCTGCTCTGCGGGTTCCTGATGGCGCTCTCGTTTCACCAGCAGGGAGAGACGGTCGCCGCGGCACGCTGGTTCGAGCGCAACCGCGCGGCCTGCGGACCGCCCGGGCTCCTCGCCGAGGAGTTCGGCGTCAGCCAGCGGCAGCTGCGGGGCAACCTGCCGCAGGCCTTCGTCCACGCCCTCCTCCTGGAGTGCGCGGTGCGTCTCGGCGCCCCGCCCGAGAGCGCGCCCCAGCGGTGGTCCACTCGCGGGAATTGACTGCGGAAGCGGTGGCCTCAGAGGCTGCGCCGGGCGGTTCCGGAGGCACGCCGGCGCCGCCGGCCATGAGGGCGCCGGACGCTCGGCAGCGGCACCCACGTCCAGCCCCAGCGCGCGACTTGCGCCCACCTCAGGGCCCGTGCATACTACCGACTATTGTAGACAATCATTTTCGGTGAGGCGTGGGAGAGGGAGCGGAGAGCACTGCTGCTCGACGCCATAGGGCGGTCCTGGAGCGGACTATCCGGCAGGGCTGGCCCCCGGCTCCCGTGCACCATGCGTGGGAGGTGGCGTCTGGGATGCGGTGACGTGCGGCGTGACTCGCTCGGCGCGAGTAGGACGACAGCAGCACGGGAGGAGGGAGTTCGCACATGGTCGACACGTATCCGCTGGCTCTGCGGTTCAAGCACTTCCGGACCACGGACGTCGTGGACGCACTGGACGCGGTCGGGCGTCAGGACCTGACCCTGATGGACGAACGGGTCAAGCCGCTCTGGCAGGGCATGCGGTTCTGGGGGCCTGCCGTGACGGTGCGGGCGCTCCCCGCCAACGAGCGCATGCCGGTGCTCAGCCCCGAGGAAGCAGTGCGCTCGCATGCCATCTGGTTCGAGAAGCACGCGGCGATGGGCCTCGGCGACCACGTCAAGCCGGGATGCGTCGTCGTGACCGCGACGGCCGGCTGTCCGGAGATCGGGATCTGGGGTTCCAACAACACGCTCGGCATGGTTGCTCACGGCGCCGTCGGCGTCGTGACCGATGGCTATGCGCGCGATACCGACGAGCTGATCCTCCAGAAGACCCCGATCGCGAGTCGCGAGCGGGGCCGCCCGATCATTCCCGGCCGCTGCACGTTCGCCGGCGCCCAGGAGCCGGTCGCCTGCGGGGGGGTCCTCGTACGCCCCGGCGACATCGTCGGCTGTGACGGCGACGGCTGCATCGTCGTTCCCGCCGAGGTCGCCGAGGACGTGATCGTGATCGCGAAGGGCATTCTCATCGATGACGCGAAGAAGCGCCGGAAGCTGTACGAGCGGCTGAACATGCCGTTCGACGAGACGGTCGCGGTCGAAGAGATGGAGGCGTTCTATGCCGAGATCTGAGACCCCCGCGCGTCGCCGCCTCGTCGAGCAGCCCGCGATGCAGGCGGTCGAGACCATCGCTGACCTCCGCCGACGCGACGAAGGCAGCGCGCTGAGCGAACTCTGGAGGCGATGCAGCAGAGATGGGCGGATCCATTGACGGCGGCCCCGGGCGGTGGTTGGGGCATTCGAACTGGACGCGGCGCGAGCTGCTGTCCGCGGCCGGCAAGGGAGCGCTGCTGGCGGCATCCGCGGGCGGCCTGATCTCGATCCTCGACGCCTGCGGCGGCGGCTCGCCGTCGTCCAGCGGTGGCGGAAGCAAGTCGGCAGGGAAGGGTCCGGTCAACGGGTCGCTCGCCTTCTCGTGGTGGGGAGCCGGCGAGCGGAACACGCACACGCAGAACGTGATCAACCTCTTTCAGCAGAAGTATCCGAAGGTCTCCGTGCAGGGGGTCGCGGTCGGCAACTTCACCACCTACTGGGAGAAGCTCACCGTCGAGGCGGCCGCACACAACCTGCCGGACGTGCCGCAGATGCAGGTCCGCTACATGCAGGCCTATGACACGCGCAACGCACTTCGAGCGCTCGACGACCTGGTGGCGTCGGGCGCCATCGACGTGTCCGGGATTCCCAAGGTGATCGTCGATTCGGGGCGCGGTCCGGACGGGAAGCTCTACATGATCCCGACCGGTTCGGCCACCAACAACTGGACCTACAACGAGACGATGGTCGGCAACGCCGGGATGAAGGCGCCCCCGGTGGGGTCGTGGTCCGACCTCCAGAAGTGGCTGCTGGCGATCAAGGACAAGCTGCCTCACGGCGTATACGCATCGGACCTGCTCGGCGGCAGCGACGATGCGGTGTGGTGGGCGTGGGTCGCCACTCATGGACAGCCGGTCTTCACCAAGAGCGGGAAGCTCGGCTTCTCGAAGAAGCTCATGGTCGACTACTGGAATTGGTGGGAGACGCTGCGCAAGGCCGGCGCGACGGTGCCCGCGTCGATGGTGTCCGAGGAGTCGACGAACAACGCCGACACCTACCTCGCCCTCGGCACGGTCGCGTTCACCGAGTCGCCGGCGAACCAGATCGGCGCCAAGCAGGCGCCGCTCACCGCCGCCGGGAAGGGGACGTTGAAGCTGGCGCCGTTCCTGAAGACGAGCCAGGGGAACGGGCAGGTCCTCGTCAACAACGGCATGTCGATCGCGGCCAACACGTCCAATCTCGCGTCGGCCGCCGCCTGGATCAACTTCTTCACCAACGATGCGGCGGGCGCCAAGGCGTACGCGTCCGACAACGGTTCCGTCAGCGTGACCAAGCTGCTGAACGCGCAGATCGCCGACCCCACGGTGCTCGGCCCCGGCGTGCTGGAGTACCTGCAATTCATGAAGCAGGTGATCGCCAACCAGCCGACCATCATCGACTTCCCGCCCAACTACAACGCAGTCGTGCTCGCGCTGGGCAACAACTACTCGAACGTGTCGTTCGGCAAGGCGAGTGTCGCGTCGGCGGTCGACGCCTTCTTCTCGCAGGCGAATGCGGCGGCGACGAGCTAACCACCCCTCGGGTCGGAGGACCAATCCCATGCAGGCTTGGCGCGGAGCGAACGACGGGCGGTCGAGCGCGAGCAGCCCTGTCGCGGGCGGGGTGGGCCGGCGAGGCTCGGGCGCATGACGATCGGCAACGGAGCGAAGGTCGCCGGCGCGAGGGCGCAGGGACGGCGGCGAGGACGCTGGCTGGGCGCCGACGGCCCCGCCGCCTACCTGTTCCTGACGCCCTGGCTCGTCGGGTTGGTCGGCATCACGCTCGGCCCGCTCCTCGCCTCCCTCGCCCTCTCGTTCACGCATTACGACCTGTTCAACAATCCGGTCTGGGTCGGCCTCGCCAACTACCAGCAGATGTTCCTCGGCGACCCCACGCTGCTGCAGTCGATCCGGGTCACGATCACCTATGTCGTCGTGTCCGTCCCCGCGATCCTGGTGCTCTCGCTGGCGCTGGCCATGTTGCTGAACCGAGGTCTGCAGGGACTCACCGTGTACCGCGCCCTGTTCTACCTGCCCTCCCTGCTCGGTGGCAGCGTCGCGATCGCGGTGCTCTGGAAGCAGGTCTTCGGGACCGACGGCATGCTCAATCAGGTCCTGCTCGTCTTTCACCTCCACGGCCCGACCTGGATCGGCATTCCGAGCACGGCCCTCTACACGCTCGTCATGCTCAACGTCTGGCAGTTCGGTGCGACCATGATCATCTTCCTGGCCGGCCTGCGTCAGATCCCGCAAGCGCTGTACGAGTCGGCGCAGGTCGACGGCGCGGGCATCGTGCGGCGCTTCCTCCACATCACGATCCCGATGCTGTCGCCCGTCATCTTCTTCAATGGCGTGCTCGGCTTGATCCGCGCCTTTCAGGTCTTCACGTCGGCCTACGTGATCAGCAACGGGACGGGACAGCCCGCGGGGTCGACGCTCCTCTACTCGCTCTATCTCTATCAACAGGGCTTTGCCGACTACAACATGGGCTATGCGGCCGCGATGGCCTGGGCCCTGCTGGTCTTCATCGCCGGCCTCACCGGCCTCGCGTTCCTGACCGCCCGGTTCTGGGTCTTCTACGGGGACCAGGGATAGATGGACGATTGGACCCTGCGCGGCGTGCGGCGAGGAGGGGGTCGGCGCGCTCGGCGCATCGTCAGCTTCGGCGTGCGCCACGTCGTGCTGATCGCCCTCTTGATCGTCATGCTCTATCCGATCGTCTGGATGCTGGCGGCATCGTTCGAGCCGAGCGCCCAGATCTTCATCAACGCCGGTCTGCTGCCCAAGACCTGGACGTTGGCCAACTACCGGAATGGGTGGTTCCCGCTGCACGACCTGTCGTTCACGCAGCTCTTCGGCAACTCCCTGCTGATCTCCTGCCTGGCGGTGATCGGCAATGTCTTCTCCTGCACGGTCGCCGCCTATGCGTTCGCGAGACTGCGGTTTCGATTCCGCGCGGTGCTCTTCGCGGTCATGCTGCTGACGATCATGCTGCCCTATCAGGTGCTGATCATCCCGCAGTACATCCTCTTTCTGAAACTCGGATGGCTGAACACCTATCTCCCGCTGGTCGTTCCCCGCTTCCTGGCGGTCGATGCGTTCTTCGTCTTCCTGATGGTGCAGTTCATCCGCGGGCTCCCGCGCGAGCTGGACGAGGCAGCGAGGATGGACGGCTGCGGACACCTGCAGGTGTTTCTCCGCATCATCGTGCCGCTGTCGGCGCCGGCGATGGCGACGACGGCGATCTTCACCTTCATCAATTCCTGGAACGACTTTCTCGGCCCGCTCCTGTACTTGACGAAGCCGGGAATGTACACGGTTCCGCTGGGCCTCAACCTGTTCATCGATTCGAGTGAGGTCTCCCAATGGGGACCGCTCTTTGCGATGGCGGTCCTCAGCC
>JBAPVZ010000492.1:0-2384 GCA_049283435.1 Candidatus Dormiibacterota bacterium | reverse complement strand
GGGTGAGGCCGCCCGCGCGGCCGTCCGCTGGGCTGCGAGATCGTCAGCGTGCACCGTGAGGGATGCGCGTCGTCCCGCTCCCACGATTTCCACGCCGTCCTCGAGCATGCTCGCCCGAGTATGGGGCGACGCCCCCGAGACTGCGGTGAGAAGCCGCGGCCAGGTCACGTTGAGCCCGGCCCGGCCTCGTACCCGCCGGTCGGGCAGCGCCTCGGCCGCCCGGCCGCCCGCTCGGTCAGGCTCTCCGGCCCGGCTACGTCCGCGCGACGAGATGCAGCAGCTGGGCGGCCCCTGGCGCCAGCTCCACGCTGCCGCGCGACGCGGGATGCATGGCGTAGCCCGCCGTCGAGGGGTCGAACCATCCCACACCTCCGACGGCCGAGCCGAAGTCGAGCTGCACCGAAGCATGCGCTGCGTGCGAAGCGTTCGCGACGAGCAGCCAGCGGTCCCCAGACGCGGGGTCGGAGGCGCGGAAGCGGCCGAGCAGAGCGCCGTCGCCGGCGGTGCGTGCCAGGTAGGCGTCGGGTGCGAACGCCGGCAGCCCGGCGGGCGGACCGGCGATGTTCGCGGCCTCGACCAGTTCCGAGACGAGCGGAAACAGCGCCTGTCCGACGCGGGAGAGATAGGTCCGGTTGATCGCGGTGGCAGCGGTGTAGAGCGGGGTCAGCTGGCCGTCCACGGTGACGAGCGCGCTCTGGAAGCCTTCGCCCCGTGCCGGATCGGGCGTCCAGTAGGTGAAGTACTGGATGCCCTTGGCGCCGTAGACGAGGCTCACGTTGATCTGCCACAGCATCTCGGCAGCGGTCGGCTCGCGGTGGCCGCTGTAGCCGAGGCTCTGGATGAACGTCAGGCTCGGGATCCCGGCGCCGAGCGCCGCGTCGCGAACTCGCGACCAGTTGTCGAAGTAGCCGGTGTCGTCGGTTCCGTCGGCGAGGAACGGGTAGCGGTCGAAGGAGACGAAGGCCGGCCGGACCGTGCTGACGAACTGCGACACGTAGTCGCTGTAGGCGGGGCCGTTGCCCGGCAGCAGGTTGATGTAGGGCACCAGGGTGGGGGCCAGTGAGCGGACGCTCGCGACCGCGTTGGCGAGCGTTTCGTAGCGACTCGGCGACGGCTCGTCGAACAGCAGGAGCCCGGCGAACGACGACGGCCCCTGGTAGGCGCCGAGCACCTGCTGGATGACGGTCGTCGCGGCGGCCGGTGCCAGCGTGAGGCCGGATGGGTTGGTCGACGAGATCGAGAACGTCTGGAGCAGCGTCGAGATCGTGGGGTCGCTGACGATGAAGTCGAGCCCCGTCTGCTGCGCGATGCCGAGCGCCCACCGATTGATCAGACTGTCGTTGAGGTAGTTGCCGCCATTGACGAACGTGAAACCGGCGTCGGCGATCTGCTGGTAGCGCTCCAGCGTCGTCGCAAAGGGATGCGGCGGCCACCACATGCCGATCGGGAAGCGGCGGCCGGAGAACAGCGAGGGCACCGGCTCACCGGCGGTCCCGGAGGCGGCGTACGCGATCGGCGCTCCACCCGGGAGGCCTGCCGTCGCCAGGCCCGGAAGGCCCCCCGCCGCGAGCCCCGAGGCGGCGATGCCGCCGGCCGCCCCCGCCAGGCGCAGGAAGTCCCGGCGCGCGATCCGATTGCCACCGAGCTGAGTCCCCGTGGTTCGAGACATGTCATCACCCCCGTACGTGCATCGATGAATGCCGGCGGTCGCGATGCTAGCACCCGACCTGCGATTCGCGGGGCTGGCCGGCGTCCCCCGGTCGAGCTCCGGCGCGACCGGCAGCGACCGCGGACGTTCAGCGGCTCAGTGAGAACCCGCCGCTCTGGCCTCGGGAGTCATGGCGCCGGTGCGCCCGCGTCAGCCGGAATGCCCGCTCGGGTGGCGGCAACGCATCCGGGTCGCGGGGGCCCGAGTCGCCAGGCCCGCGCAGCGGCGAAAGCACCGGATCGATCAGCGGCTCCAGCTCACGGCCGGCGCGATGCTCGGGAGCCCGATAGCTGCGTCGCAGCGCATCCTGCATCGCCGGCGGATCGCAACGGCGCCATGCGATCTGCCAACCGGCCTGCCGGGCGAGCAGGCTGACGAACGTCGTCGTCGAGCGGGTGTTGCCCTCGCGGAACGGGTGCAGCGCGAACAGCTCCGACTCCAGCTGCGAGACCTGGCGGAGGAAGGGCTCCCGCTCGAGGTCTCGCAGCTGGTGGTCCGCCGCCAGGCGTGCGAAGATGCCGGCCGCGTACGCCGGCTGGGGTAGCGGATGGAAGTCGGTTCCCTTGGACATCGCCACCGTGCGAACCTCGCCGGCCCAGTCGTAGACGTTCTGAAAGACGAAGCGGTGGACCGCCTGCAGATGTGGCAGGTCCCACCGCCCCGGCAGCCGGCGACC
>JBAPVZ010000491.1:0-4155 GCA_049283435.1 Candidatus Dormiibacterota bacterium | reverse complement strand
GCCCTGCACCCGGGCGAGGTGGAAGCGCCGGCGCACGACGACCGGCGCGCCCGCGAACGCCCCCTCGACGTCCCCGAACGCGGCCTCCGCCTGGAACCCGACGTTCGTGGGCAGCTCCGGGTGGACGAGCGGCGCCCCGCCGGCGATCGCGGCCTCGACCGTGCCGGCGGCGTCCACGGGGTCCAGCTCGGCGTCGATCGCCTCGGCCGCATCCTCGGCCAGCGACGCCGTCTCGGCGACGACGACGGCGAGGATCTCGCCCGTGTACCGGACGACGTCCCGCGCGAGCACCGGCCGAGGGAACGCCTCGAGCCCTGGCGGCACCCGGTCCTCGGCAACCTCCTGCGCCGCCGGCGGCAGGTCCCCGGCCGTACACACCGCGAGCACCCCGGGCATCGTGCGAGCCGCCGCGACGCCGACGTGATCGATGCGCGCGTGGCCGAGCGGCGAGCGAACGGTCACCAGATGGGCGAGCCGGGGCGGTCGCAGGTCGCCCGCATAGCGCCCCTGGCCCTGGACGAGGGGCGAATCCTCGACGCGACGGCGTCGGCTGCCGATGCCGATCGGCGGCCGGTCGGGGATGCCCGGGCGATCGTCGCTCGTCGGCATCGTCATCATCCTCGAGTGAGAAGGGCCAGGCGCTCCCGCGCAGCCGGTCGGCGCGCGCTTGATCTCGCGCGCCACTGAATACGCCTGTGATTCCACCGCCGGCGCCGGCAGCACCGATGTCTCCGCCGCCCGGGTGGGGTGCACATCGACCTCCTGCACACTGTCAAGGATGACCCGATAGGCTCCGCCACACTGGACGGATCGCCGGAGTCGGGCATGGGAGGAGGCAAGGTGGACGGGACCTACGACGCCGTCTTCGTCGGCGCGGGCCACAACGCGCTCGTCGCCGCCGCCTATCTGGCCCGCGCCGGGCGGCGGGTGCTCGTCCTCGACCGCAACGATCGCCCGGGCGGCTACCTCCAGACGTGGGAGCTCGCGCCCGGCATCGCCTACGATCCCTTCGCCTCGGTCGTACCGCTCTTCGCGGCCGGTCCCGTGATGGCCGACCTCGGCCCCGAGCTTGCATCCCACGGGCTGGATCTGCTGGACACGCCGTACCCGACCGGCATCTCGCTGGAGGACGGGACGACCGCCGTGCTGCCGAGGGCGCACGCGGAGCTGCTCGGCGAGGCGGACCGCCTGCAGGCGGGGGATGGGGCGGCGATGGAGGCGCTGCTGACGACGTTCGGCGACGGCACCGGCGCCGTCTTCGATCTGCTCGGGCAGGACCTTGCCGACCCCGCTGCCGAGGCGACGCTGGTCGGGCTCCTCCGCCGAGGTGGCGCCTGGTCGTCGCTCGCGCCGGCGGCACTCGACACGCCGCGCGACGCGGTGCGTGCGTTCGGCTCGGAGGCGATGCGGACGCTGCTCGCCGACTGGTCCCTGCACGTCTGCGCGAAGGGTCCCGACGACGCCGGCGGCGGCCTCTGGACGCGCCTCGCGCTCCTCGCGTTCGTCGGCGCCGGGATGCCGCTGCCGAAGGGCGGCGCGGCGCGGCTCGTCGACGCGCTGGTCGGCATCGTGGAGGCGAACGGCGGCGAGGTCGCGGCCGGTGTCGAGGTGCGCCGGATCGTCGTCGAGGGCGGGGTCGCGACCGGTGTCGAGACGGAGTCCGGCGCGTCCTGGGGAGCCCGCGAGGCCGTCGTCGCCGGCGTCGGCCCGGATCAGCTCTATCTGTCGTTGCTCGCCGGCGCGGCGGTGCCCCCCGAGGTCGCCCGCCAGGCCCGCGGCTACTGCTACGGCAGCTCGGCCATGCAGGTGCACCTCGCGCTGCACTCCCCGCCGGCCTGGCCCGACGAGCGGTTCTCGGGGAGCGGCCAGCTCTTTCTCGCCGACTCGCTCGATGGCACCGCGATGCATGTGGCCCAGGCCCGAGCCGGCCTCCTCCCGGCGCACCCGACGATGACGATCGACTGCCCGACCGACCGCGACCCGACGCGCGCGCCGGGAGGCGAGGCGGTCGTGCGCATCCAGGCCACCGACGTCCCGTTCCGCCCTCGCGGCGACGCCGCGGGCGAGATCGAGGTCGGTGACGGCACCTGGGGCGATGCGCTGACCGACCGCTACGCCGATCGCATGCTGGACGTCGTCGAGCGCCACCTGCCGGGGACGAGAGCGGCGATGCTGCACCGTGCGGTCGTGACACCCGACGCGATCGCCCGGTTCAACCCGAACAGCGGCCCTGGCGACCTCTACGGGGGGGCGGCGAGCCTGGCGCAGAACCTCCTCTGGCGCCCGCTCGCGGCGGCGCCGGGCGTTCGTACGTTCGTGCCCAACCTCTATCTCGTCGGCGCGGCGACCTGGCCCGGGTCAGGCGTCAACGGTGCCTCCGGCCACCTGGTCGCGAAGCTGTTGCTCGGGTGAGAGGAGGACATCCACCACCGTCACTTCGTGCGGACAGGGTCACGATCCGGCGCGGACGCGGTCACCCGAGTCGCCCGAGCAGCCGCCGCGCGTCGAGCGGCGCGTGCGCGTCGATGTCGTTGTCGAAGTAGACGTACACATCCCGGCCTCCGTCCGCCCAGCCGCGGACCGAAGCCGCCCAGCGATCGAGCGCCGGATCCGAATAGCCGCCGCTGTACAGCTCGTGCTCGCCGTGGAGCCGCACGTACACGAACCCGGCCGTCGGTTCGGCGACGAGCGGCCAGCGCCCCGCGGTGTCGGCGACAACGAGCGCGACGCCGTGCCGGCGGCAGAGGTCGAGACATTCCGCCGCCATGAAGCTCTCGTGCCGGACCTCCAGAGCATGGCGCAGCGGGCGGTCGGCATCGGTCTCGGTCAGCGTGTGCCCGGCGACGCGTTCGTCGTGCTGCTTCGCGAGCGCTGCGGCGGCCGCCGTCGACGGTGGCAGCAGCGTGAAGAAGCGCTCCAGCAGGCTGGCGTCGAACGCGAGGTTCGGCGGCAGCTGCCAGAGGAGCGGCCCCAGCTTCTCCCGCAGGCCGAGCACGCCCGAAGCGAAGAAGTTCGCGAGCGGCACCTCCACCTCCCGCAGTCGCTTCAGGTGCGTCACGAACCGAGGGCCCTTGACCGCGAACACGAAGTCGTCGCCGGTCCCGGCGTGCCACCGCTCGTAGGTCGCCGGTCGCAGGGTCGCGTAGAAGGACCCGTTGCACTCCACGGTCGGGAACTGCTCGGCCGCGTACTGCAGCTCCAAACGATGGACGAGCCCGCGCGGGTAGAACACGCCGCGCCAGCTCGGGTAGGTCCATCCGGAGATGCCGATCCTGGCGCGGCCCGGCACGACCTCAGGCATCGCTCTCAGGCATCGCTCCCAGGCATTGCTCTCATGATCGCGCGGAGCACGCGATCCCGCTCCGGTTGCGCCCCAGGTTGCGGCGCGGGTGTGCGACCGACCACGATGGCCGGGTGGATGTGACCGGCCCGAGGGACCCGATGGAGGCGCTGCTGCTCGACTGGCTCCTGCTCGAAGGCGAGGTCGACGGCCCTGCGGATCTGACGCAGCACCAGCTGCAGGAGTTCGTCTGGTACTACGCGCCGCGCAAGGAAGCGGTCGAGCCCGGCCAGGTCGCCGAGCTGGGGGAGGCCGCCGCCCGACTCCTCGAGGAGACCGGACGCCTGCGCGCCGCCACCTCGGTGCGCGAGCACACACCGGAGGTCGCCGCCGCCTGGCGCCGATCCGAGGACGACGGTTACGACGCGTTCGCGGCCGCGATGAGCTCGTCGGGCGTCGAGCCGCCGTCCACCGCATTGCTCACGTGGCGCGGGGTCTCGGGAGTGAAGGAGGCGATCGTGCGCGAGGAGGCGGCCCGACATCTCGAAGGGGCGATCGATCGCGGCCTGTTCGCCCCCGGCCAGCCCGGCTGGGAGCGTCGCCAGCGCGAGGTGCTGGACGACTGGCTCGGGCAGCGCTCCCCGGACGACTCGACGAGGACGCGCCTCCAGGTCGTGCACGAGGAGCGCCGCGAGTACTGGGCACGCGACGGCTCGGAGGTCCGCCGCCGCATCGTCGAGCGCGTGCTGCCGCTGCTGCGCGAGCCGGTCGTTCGCGATCCCGATGACCTGACGGACGCGCTCCGATTCCTGCTGGAGCGCGTCGATCCCGGCGTCCGCCTGACCGCCGGCGGCAGCCTGCCGAGCTCGATCGTG
>JBAPVZ010000490.1:0-2031 GCA_049283435.1 Candidatus Dormiibacterota bacterium | reverse complement strand
GCGCGGGAAAGGGCCAGTTGGCGGCCGAGATCGCGAGCCCGGCCCCGAGCAAGAGGCCTCCACCGACGACGGCGCGCCGCGTCAGCTGCCCCCGCTCCGCCGGCCGTTCGACGGTCGCCGGCGCCAGGTCCGCCGCGGCGTCGCGGTGCGCGTGACGGGCGTGGAAGACGAGGTGGGCGATGAGCGAGCCGACGAACCCGACCGACGCGATCAGGTGCACCTGCGTCCAGAAACCGATGAACTGGTTGAGGAAGCTCCACATCTCGATCCCGCTGCCCAGCAGCACGATCGAGGAGACGACGAAGAGCGGCGCGATCAGTCGGGCCGGCCAGTCCGGCGGTCCCACTTCGTGGTAGGCGCGGCTGCCGAGGTAATACATCACGAATTTCCATCCCGTGCTCATGAGCTTCAGGAGCACGAGCGGGATGAGCACGAAGCCGACGAAGAAGTGCACGGGGTGGACGAGGTCGAAGATCGGGCCGGCGGGGAGCGAGACGTTGAAGCTCAGCAGCGCGAACAGCACCGCACTCGCGATCTGCAGGATGAGCAGGGCGAGGAGCACGACCCCGAGCAGTGACACGAGCAGGCGATTCGCGGCCGGACGCACGCCGACCCGCAGCCGCTCCAGCTGCGGGCCGATCATGCCGCCACCTCGGCGGGGGCCGGGCGCCAGCCGGTGTACCGGACCACGGTGGTGAGGATCCGCACTCCCGCTCGGACGCTGCCCCGGATGGTCCCGCCGACCTTCGAGGTGCCGATCCGGCGGTGATAGCTGACCGGCACCTCGCGGTAGCGATAGCCGGCGCGCGCCGCCTTGACGACCATCTCGACCGACCATCCGTAGGTCATCTCCTGCAGGTCAAGGGCCAGCAGGTCGGCCCGGCGGATGGCACGGAACGGGCCCAGATCGGAGACCCGGCAGTCGTGGAGGCGCCCGATCAGGAACGCGGCCAGGCGGTTCCCGAGGACCTGCTGCTGTGTCATCGAACCGCGCTCGGCGGGGCCCAGGCTGCGCGAGCCGACGACCAGCTCGGCGTCTCCCTCGAGCAGCGGTTCGAGCACCCGGCGGAGGTCCGCCGGATCGTCGGCCGCGTCGCCGTCGAGGAGGACGACGATCTCCGACCGCAGCGCGAGGACGCCGGTGAGGCAGGCCCGGCCGTAGCCGCGCCGGTCCTCGCGGACGACGCGGGCGCCGGCCGCCTCGGCGACGCTGCCGGTCCGGTCGCGCGAGCCGTTGTCGACGACCACGAGCTCGTCGAGCAGGCCCGTCGCACGCAGCCCGGCCACGACCTCGCCGATCGCCGCCTCTTCGTCGAGCGCCGGGATGACGGCGCCGATCCGAACGGTCATGACGACCCCCTGGGAACGCTGAACCAGAACCGGGTCGTCCCGGCCTGCGACTCCACGCCGACGTGGCCGCCGGCCGCCTCGACGAGCTGCTTCACGATCGCGAGCCCGATGCCGGCCCCGCCGCGGTTCACGTCCCGCGACTTCTCGACCCGGTAGAAGCGCTCGAACAGGTAGGGGAGGTCGGCGTCCGGTATCCCGGCGCTGTTCGTGACGAGCACGACGACGGTGCCCGCCGAGGCGTGGGCGCCGATCCGGACCTGGCCGCCGGCGGGCGTGTAGCGGGCGGCGTTCTGCAGCAGGTTGATGACGACCTGCGCGAGCTGATCGGGATTCGCGCGGGCGACGAGCTGCTTGGGCAGGTCGAGCTCGACCTGGAGCTGGCTCGCCTCGAAGGCGGGATGGCAGAGCCGGTGGGCGGCCACGATGATCGGCACCACGTCGAGGTCGGCGTGGCCCGGTGCGCTGCCCCCGCCGCCGGCGGCGAGCACGTCGAGCGAGCGGGAGAGGCGATGCAGCCGGCTCACCTCCTCGTCGAGCGACGCGAACAGCGACGGGCTTGGCGCCATCACCCCGTCGCGCAGCGCCTGCAGGTACCCCTGCAGGTTCGTCAGCGGTGTCCGGAGCTCGTGCGCGAAGTTCGCGACCAGGTCCTGGCGCAGCCGCTCCTGGTCGCGAAGCGCG
>JBAPVZ010000489.1:0-10527 GCA_049283435.1 Candidatus Dormiibacterota bacterium | reverse complement strand
GGGCAGGCACGGCGCCGGCCGGCGGCGCGTTCCCGCACCGCGAGGGCGGCGTGCCGCCGGGCGGGTTCGGCGACCGGCCCCGACCCTCGGCACCCTCGTAAACAGGCTCGGCGTCCCGAACGGCCCTCGGGTCCAGAAGGGTGCGACGCGCCACTCCGGTTCGGGCACCCCCGCTCGGCACCTCGCATAGGGACCGTTCCTCAGCAAAGGACCCCTGACCGGGCAGGCGAGCTCATCCGTTCTGGGCGACACCCTTGACAAACGTGTAGCAGAAGACGCCGTCTCTTTCGGTCGTGCGATGGAGAGCGGCGACACCGGCGTCGAAGCGATCCGCCTCGATGAGGCCAGCGGCGACGGCAGGATGTCGAACCCCTTCGATCATCGCCGTGAAGGTCTTCTTGGTGAATCCATCCACGAGGTCCGGACGGCTGGCGTCCACGTACACCATCCGAGGGGAAACTCGAACCCCGACGAAGCCCGCCTCGACCAGCAGTGGATAGACTTGTCGACCGATCAGCGCATCGCCACCGGCGTCGCGCTGCAGCCGGACCTGGCACTGGATGGCGGCCCGGGCGTCGGGGTTGTCAGGGTGGAAGTAGGCCGAGCCGTGGTCGCCTTCGATCACCGTGATCGTGCCCCCTGGCCGGAGCATGCGCTTCACGGCGGCCAGGGCGGGAACGGGGCGGCGGAGGTGCTCAAGAACGAAGCAAATGAACACATGGTCGAAGGACTCGACCTCAAAGGGCAGGTCGAAGATGTCTGCGCTGCCAAACTCGACGTTGCGCACTCCCGTCCGGCCACATCGTCGCTGGGCCTCGGCGAGCGACTCACCGGAGACGTCGATTGCGACGAATCGGGCGCCCGGACTGCGAAGGCCCAGGGTGACCGTTTGGGCGCCGACCCCGCATCCTACCTCCAGCACCCGGCTGCCCGTGGGGTAGGCAGTGTCGTGATGAAGGAGATCGACGAGCGTGCTCGCCTGGTCGTGCAGCCGCTCGTACTCTCGGGCGCCGTAGCCGTGCACGTAGGGCTCACCCACGGGCGGTAAGGGTAGCTCGGTGCCGAGTGATCGTGAGGGATGGGATCGAGTTGAAATTACCGGCGCGGACATACTCATACGAAGCACGGGGACTGTCGCGGACTGCGATCCCTGACCGGGCGCTCAGCCTGCCTGGACCAGCGAGGCGAGTGCCGCCAGCTCTCGAGCCAGCGTCGCGACTGTCTGGACAGCCGAGACACCGGCTATGACCACTGGTCGATGGCGATGTCGACTCACGCCGTGACGGGGCGCAGCGGCGGGGTGGCGCGGAGCCGCAGCGAGATCACCAACGCGCTGAGAAGCAGAATCCCGGCGAGGAGACATACGGCCGTCCAGCGGTGCACCGACCACGCGATGCCGCCAAGCGGGCCGCCGATCGTAGACCCGGTGTAACAGGCCAAGAGGTACAGTGCGGAGGCCTGCGCGCGAGCGCGGTGGGCGCGGCCTCCGACCCAGCCGGACGCGACCGCATGCGTGGCGAAGAACCCGGCGGTAAGCAAAGCGATCCCAGCGATGATCAGCACAAGTGGCGCGAACGCAGTCACACCGACGCCGATGCTCGTGATCAGGACGGCAGCGGGCAAGACGCGGCGGCGGCCGATCCGGTCCTAGATGCGTCCTGCGAACGCCGCCCCCGCCGACCCGAGCGGATAGACGAGGAACACGGCGCCGATCGCGGCGTCGCTGAGCTGGTACGGAGGGGCTTGCAGGCGGAAGGCCAGTGCATTGTAGGTTGCTATGAACGTGCCCATGAGCAGCGCGCCCAAGGCGTCGAGGCGCAGCTGTCCGGGGTCGTGGAGGTGCACGGCGATCGCCCGCAGCAGGTCGCGTGGGCCGGTGGCGGTAGCGTTCTGCCCGCGTGAGGGCGGCGCCATCCGCCAGAAGAGCACGGCGCAGACGAGACTGAGGACGGCCACCCCACCGAGCGCGACGCGCCAGCCACCGGCCGTAGCTAGCGCTCCAGCGATCAGCCGGCCGGCCAGTCCACCGATGGCGTTACCTCCGACGAAGAGCCCAGTCGAGGCCCCCAGCGAGTCGGGGTGGATCTCCTCGGCCAGGTAGGTCATGCCGACGGCCGGGACGCCGGCGAGCGCCGCCCCCTGTAGCCCACGAATGGCGAGCAAGATGTCAAGTGAAGGCGCTGCGGCGGCGAGGACGCTGAGCACCGCGGCGGCGAACAGCGAGCCGGTCATGACCCGGACACGGCCGTAGCGGTCTGACAACCATCCGGCTGGTAGGAGCGCGAGTGCCAGCGCGCCGGTCGAGACCGCCAGCGTCAACGTGGAGGTGGCCGGGCTGATATGGAAGTCGTTAGTGAGCCGCGGCAGCAACGGCTGCGTGGCGTACAGTCCGGCGAAGGTCGACACGCCGGCCGTGAACAGCGCGACTGAGGCCCGACGGTAGCCCGGCTCCCCGCGTCGATATCCTAATTCCGGCTCAGGCATCGCGGTCAACCGTAGTCGGGTTCATAAGGGCCTGTGGCCGTACCGGGGAATTGCGCTATCGTCCTTGTGCGGGATCGTGAAAGTGAGATTGGGACGTCTGGCGAGCATGCGAGCGAGCATCGTTGGACGCGCGCCCAAATGGCTGCCTGAAGAGATCGGGTCAGACCAGGGATGAGCTGGGGGCGCCGCTCGCGGATTCGCACCAGTCTGCGCGGGCAGCTTTGGGTGGTGCCCGCCCTCTGCATCGTCGGCGCCTTGGTGCTGGCCGAGATCACCCCGATTCTGGACCGAGCCACGGCCCGCTTCTTCGATGGGCGCGTCGACGTCGACAGCGTACGGTCAGGGCTCTCGGCAACCGCCTCGGGGATGCTGGCGTTCACCGGCTTCGTCTTCGCCATCACTCTGCTCCAGGTACAGTTCGGGAGCTCAGCGCTCTCTCCTCGCATCCCGCGGTTGCTTCGCCGCGATGGTCTGACCAAGGCCGCCCTGGGCACGTTCACGGCGACCTTTGTCTACTCCCTCGAAACGCTGGTCGAGGTGGGGGCCGACCAGAGCAATTTCGTGCCCGGGGTTTCCTGGTGCTGCAGCATCGTCCTTCTGCTGGGCAGCCTGGTGGCATTCTTGCTGCTTCTCCAGCGATCCGCCGACCGCTACCGCGTGGGTGGTGTCCTCCAGGCGGTCAGCGTGGCCGGGCAGGTGGCAATCGATGAGGTCCACCCGTGCGCGGCGGATCCCGATCGCGATGAACGAGCAGGACCGCGGGGGCCGGTATCGAAAGGGAATCCGACGCGCGTCCTGCGCCACCTCGGCCGCCCCGCAACGCTGGCGGCGTTCGACTTCGATGGTGCCGTGAAGCTTGCCGAGCAGCAGGATGCCACCCTTTGGTTGGTCCCCAACCTTGGCGACTTCCTCGTCGAGGGAAGCCCGTTCCTCCTGGTCCAGGGAGGCACCGCGCAACTCGATCGGAGGATGCGGCGAGCGGCGACCTTCGGTGACGAGCCGATGATCGACCAGGACCCGTCGTTCGCCCTGCGCCTGCTGGTCGACATCGCCGTCAAGAGCATCTCCTCGGCCCACGACCCGACGAGCGCCACCCAGGTGCTGGACCGGCTCGAAGACCTCCTGGGTCGCCTGGGAGCACGCTCGCTCGGAAGCGGCCAGGTCGCCGACAGCTCGGGCGTCATCCGTCTCTACTACTCGATGCCCACCTGGACCGACTATCTCGAGCTGGCCCTGGAGGAAATCCGCCTCTACGGTTCCGGCGCCCCGCAGGTCCTTCGTCGGATGCGTGCGCTGCTCGATGATCTGCATCGGCGGGTATTGCCGTTCCGGCGCCCAGCGGTGGAAGGACAGCTTGCTCGCCTCGATCAGACGGTGGAACAGAGCTTCCCGTCCGCGGCCGAACGGATGGTTGCGAGTGTCCCCGATCGGCAGGGGCTGGGAAGCGGAACTCGCGCTCCGGCCGTCGCGTCGGTGATCGGCGAACGACCGGTCCGAGACCACAGAAGGACGAGGGAATAGCGATGATCGTGTGCGCGCCTCTCCGGACGGGCCGGTGGCGAGTGGCGAGGGCA
The DNA here is from genome assembly GCA_049283435.1 of Candidatus Dormiibacterota bacterium. Taxonomy (GTDB): domain Bacteria; phylum Chloroflexota; class Dormibacteria; order Dormibacterales; family Dormibacteraceae; genus CAVTSA01. The sequence continues at coordinate 6,469 of JBAPVZ010000489.1, read as the reverse complement.
GATGGCCCTCAGCCATGAGGCCAGTGCGGTGGGTCAACGCGTCGAGACGGCGACGTGCGGTCAGCGCTGCCGTGGCGCTTCTCCTGATCGGCACCCTCAGCGCCGGCGGCCTCCTTCTCGCACGCGGCCTGCGTGGGCCCGGCCCCCCGCGCCAGGCTCGGACCACGCCGAGCCCAGCCAACGTCAGGCCGCCCTCGACCGCTCCGACGTCGTCGACCTCGGCGGCCGCTCCGACGCCATCGACCCCTCCGGCCGACATGCCGGTGCGTCTGCTCATTCCCCGCATTGGCGTCAACGCCGTCATCGAATCGGTTGGGGAGACGTCGAACGGCCAGATGGCGGTTCCCCAACGTGTACAGGACGTAGCCTGGTACGCACCCGGCATCGTGCCCGGTCACCCGGGGGATGCGGTGATCTCGGGCCACCTGGACTGGTACACGGGGCCGGCCGTGTTCCAGCACCTGGGTTCGATGCATGATGGCGACACGGTGACCGTTCAGTTCGCCGACGCGTCGTCGGTCACGTTCGACGTCACCGAATCGACATCCTATCCGGTGCAGGCCGAGCCGGGGTACCTGTTCCAGGCGGGCGGCCCGGCGCAGCTCTCGTTAATCACCTGTGCCGGAAGCTGGGGCGGCTCTCAGTACACGCAGCGCCTGGTGGTGAACGCGACCACGACCTGACCGGCCGACCGCGGCCCCGAGCTGGCGGGTCGGGACATAGGGCCGGCAGGTGAGAGGCGCTGCCGCTGCCCGATCAGCTTCCGCCACGGCCTCCTGCCACCTCCCCCGATGGCTGTCCACCGTTTCGTGAGGTAGCTCCGGTGTTCGGGAAGCCCGGCTGACCCGGCTGGATCACGAACAGCTGCAGCGGTGACGATGTGGATCCGGCGTAGTTGGGATCGCCGTTGTAGACCGCCACCAGGGAGTAGGTGCCCGTCGGCAGCGCCGAGACGGTGAAGGTCGCGCCGCCGTTGGCGACCGCCACCGTGCCCAGGACCGCCCCGGTCGACTCTTCGAACGTCACCGTCCCGGACGGCCCCGGCACACCGGGCGGGTCCGAGACGGTCGCCGTGAGCGTCACCGCCTGTCCCGTCGTGATGGAGGTGGAAGAGGCCGTCAGGGTGGTCGTCGTCGTCGCCCGCTGCACGACCTGCGAGACCGACCCACTCGAACCGCTCACGTTGGCATCGCCGCTGTACACGGCGATGATCGGGTGCGAACCCACCGACAAGATCGCCGTACTGAACGTCGCCTGGCCCGTCGTGCTCGTCGGCTGCGAGGTCACCGGGCTGCTGCCGATGACGGTCGTCCCGTCCTCGAAGGTCACCGTCCCGGTCGGCACTCCTTGCGGCGCGGTCACCGTCGCCGTGAAGGACACCGACTGGCCGAACGACGAGGGGCTCACCGATGTCGTCACGCCGGTGTTGCTGCCGCCCACCACAACGGTCAGCGGCGCCGTCCCCGACGAGCCCAGGTAGGTCGCGTCCCCCGAGTACTCTCCGGTCACCGTGTCCTGACCCGCCGGCGCGTTGCTCGACAGGCACGCTCCCGAGCCTCCGCTGAGCTTCGCCGTGCAGAGCCTGGCCGTCCCCACACCGAACGCGACGGTCCCCGTCGGCGTGCCCCCGGGGCCGCTCACCGTGACTCGATAGACGGCACGGTTGCCGAACGTGATCGTGGTCGGCATCACGCTCACCGTGGTCGTCGTCGAGGCCTGGTTCACGAGCTGGCTCAGTGCCGGCGAGGTGGAACTGTCAAAGTTGCCGTCGCCGTCGTAGATGGCCGTGATCGAGTGCTGACCCACCGGCAGCGACGAGGTCGTGAACGTCGCCTGATCCTGCCCACCCGCCTGCGACAGCGTCCCCGTACCCAGCGTCGCCGAACCGTCCTTGAAGGTCACCGTCCCGCCCGGTGTCGCCACCCCCGTCGCAGCGGTCACGGTCGCCGTCAACGTCACCGATTCCCCGAAGGTCGAGGGATTGGCCGACGACACCAGGCTCGTCGTGCTCGTCGCACGGCCCACCGTCAACGTGGCCGTCCCGCTCGAGCCGGCGTGGGTCGGATCGCCCGAATAGCGCCCGGTCACCGTGTCCGCTCCCACGGGTGCCGTGTCCGCCGTGCAGGACCCGCCGCCTCCGCTCAGCGTCGCCGTGCAGAGCTGCGTCGTCCCCGCCGTGAAGGTCACCGTCCCGGTCGGCGTACCGCCTGCCCCACTCACGGTCGCGCGGTAGGTCACGCTCTCCCCGAGCGTGCTCGACGACGGCGTCACACTCACCGTCGTCGTCGACGCCGCCGGGGTCACGACCTGGTTCAGTGCCGTCGAGGTGGAACCGCCAAAGTTACCATCGCCACCGTAGATCGCCGTGATCGAGTGCTGACCAACCGACAGCGACGAGGTCGTCAATGTCGCCTCGTCCTCACCGTCGACCACCGACAGCGTCCCTGTACCCAGCGTCGCCGGACCGTCCTTGAAGGTCACCGTCCCGCCCGGCGTCGCCACCGGCGTTGAACCCGACACGATCGCGGTGATCGTCACCGTCTGGCCGAGGCTCGACGGGTCAGGTGCGGCGCTCACGTCCGTCGTCGTCGACGCCTGCGCCACCGTCAGCGCGGCCGTCCCGCTGGAGCCACTGTAGTTCCCATCCCCGGAATAGGCCCCGGTCACCGTGTCCTGGCCCACCGGTGCCTTGTCGGCCGTGCACTTGGCGGCACCGCCGCTCAGCGTTGCCGTGCAGAGCTTCGTAGTTCCCACCGAGAACGTCACCGTGCCCGTCGGCGTACCACCGGGCCCACTCACCGTCGCCTGGTAGGTCACACCCGCACCGAACGTGGTCGAGGTCGGCGTTACCGTCACGGTGGTGGTGGCGCCGGCCATCTGCACCACCTGCTCGAGCGCCGGCGACGAGCTGGAGTCGATGAAGTTGCTGTCACCGCCGTAAACGGCCACGATCGCGTGCCTCCCCGCCGTCAGCGACGACGTCGTGAGGGTCGCCTGATCCACGCCCCCGGCAACCGACAAGCTCCCGGTGCCGATGGCGGTGCCGCCGTCCTCGAAGGTCACCGTCCCGGTCGGCGTACCCACGCCGGAGACCGCAGACACGGTCGCCGTGAAGGTCACGGACCCTCCGAAGGTCGATGGATTCGCCGACGACGTCACCGTCGTCGTGGTTGGTGCCGGGACCACGTGCAACGACGCCGTGTTGGACGAGCTCCCGTAGTTGCCGTCCCCGGAATAGGTCCCGGTTACCGTGTCCTGGCCGACTGGCGCGCTGTCCGCCGTGCACGAGCCCGTCCCACCGCTCAGGGTCGCCGTGCAGAGCTGCGTCGTGCCGGTGGTGAAGTTCACCGTCCCCGTCGGCGTCGCACCCACTCCGGTCACCGTCGCCGAGTAGGTCACCGTGCCACCGTAGGTGGTCGACACGGGGGCGACCGTCACTGTCGTCGACCCGAGCGGGTTCACGACCTGGTTGAGCACTGCCGACGTGGAGCCGCTGAAGTTCGGCGTCGAGGCGTAGACGGCGGTTAGAGGATGCGTACCGACCGACAGCGATGACGTCGTATAGGTGGCTCGCCCATCGAGACCGTCCCGGCTCAGCGTCTCCGTGTCGATGGCGGTGCTCCCGTCCATGAAGGTGACCGAGCCGGTCGGCGGCCCCAGTCCCGATGACCCGGCCACCGTCGCGGTTAGCGTCACCGACTGGCCGATCGCCGAAGGATTGACCGAGGAGGTGAGGGTTGTCGTGGTCGGCAGCCCGCCGACCGTAAAGGTGGCGCTGGCCGCGGCTTGGGGGCCGCCGTTGTTGCTCACGGTGTGCCCGGTGAAGGTCTGGGTGGTCGAGGTTCCCCCCGAGCTGGTCTCGGTCACCGTCGCGGTGTACGAGCCGGGAGTCGAATAAGTGTGCGTGTCGGTGGGTGTGGTGGTGTCGTCCGTCTGCGTATCACCGAAGTCCCACGCGTAGTTGACGATGCTGCCGTAGGGAACCGTTGAAGCCGACGCATCGAACGTGGTCGGGCTTCCCGCGTTCCCGGGCGTGACGTGGAGGCTGGCGACCGGAGCCTGGTCCGGTGTGATCGCGATTCCCTGCGGTCCGTCGCCGGTGGGGATGGTCTGGGACTCGACCTGGTTGTCGCTGGTGTCGATGACCTGGACCAGGTTGGAGTGGTAGCTGGCCACGTAGACCTCGCTCCCGTCGGGCGAGATCGCCATCGAGTACGGCTTGTCGTCGACCACGACCGCCGTGGAGTCGTGGGGCGGGTTCTGGGTCAGATCGACGACGTCGACGAGCAACGAGCTGTTGCCGGTACCGCCGCTACCGCTGATATAGGCGGACTGACCGTTCGGCGAGATCACGATCTGCCCGATGGCGTTGATGAGGTAGGAGAGGTACGTATCCGTCTCAGCGCCCGTGCCGAGATCGATGGCGGACAGCTCGGCTCCGTAGCCAGAGCCAGCGACCGCCGACGAGGGGAGGTAGGCCGTCCGGCCGTCCGGTGACAGCGCGATCGAAGTCGGGTGGGATTGGATGGTGGCCACGTTGATCGGCGTCCCCGCCTGATACGTGGAGAGGCTGATGGGCGTCAGGTACACCTCGCTGTGCGTGTTGGAGAGCGCCCACGCCGTCGAACCATCGGGGGTGACGACGACATCCGCGACCGTCCCCTGGATCGGGATCGGAGTGCCGGCAACATCAGTGGTTGTGTTGATACCCACCACCGAGTCCTGGTCGTCCACCACGAGCAGGGTGGACCCGTTGGGGGTGATCGCGATCGCGGTGGCGCCGTTGGCGAGGTCGATCGGGGTCTTCGGCGTCGCCGGGTTGGTGGTGAGGTCGATGGGCTGCACGCTGGCATAGGTCACTGTGCTGGTCACGTAGGCAGTCTTGCCGTCGGGACTGATCGCGACCTGCTGCGGCAGCTCGTTCTCGGGCAGCTGGATGGTCTGGGTCTGGTCGGTCGAGGTGTTGAAGGTCGTCACGTCCTGGTCGTCGTAGTTGGCGATGACTCCCGTCCACGCCTCGGACGTCGTCTGGGGCGCGTTGGAGGCGAACGCGGGCGCCGCCTGAGCGGCGACCGTCAGCGGTCGTTGGGCGACCGCCATCAGGCTGACCAAGAGGGCCACCCCAATGGTGACAGCGCACCACCTGGGCGTGCCGGAATGCACGTGCGCATGCCAACCGGAAAACGACATTGTTCGACCCGCCACCAAGACCCCGCGTGCCACTGGCTTCCGCGCCCGATGCGCCTTGCAAGGAAGCCTAGCAGTTGACCCCGCCTCCCGCACGCGGGACGGAACACTCGCGCCCTCGTCGATGAGGCGCTACGGCGGACCTACCGGTGCCCTTCCACGGAAACGCTCGCGCGTCCCCCGACTACGTTCGGCGTGACGGTCGTACTTCGCCAGCACCGCCGGCAGCGCGGGAGACGCGTCGAGTGGAGCAAAGCCGCTGATCCTGGTTCCCCGAGTTCGCTCTAGGCCCGCGGGATGTCGTTGCCGGTGGGCTGGTATTCCGTGAGGAGGATGCGGCCGTCGAGAACGCGATGATCAGTGAGACGCAAGTCGGCGCTCGCCATGTCTGCGAATGCGGCCTTCCGACCCGCCTCGCCGGCGAAGAGCGGGAAGGTCATGAGGCGGAGTCGGTCGACGAGCTTCGCGCTCAGCAGTTGCCGAGCCAGAGACATGCTTCCCCAGGTTCGCAGGCGGACATCACTCTCAGCTTTGAGCACCCCGATGTCATGGAGGTTGTCGAGAATTCGCGTGTTCGGCCAGGCGACACGTTTGAGGGTCCGGGTGACGACTACCGTTGCTGTCGCCATCAGGTCGTTCCGGGTCTCGGCCCAGGCCTCTTCTGGCAAAGCCTGGAAGCTCTCGTAGGTGCGGCGTCCCATGACGACAACCTCTGGCTGCACCCGTTGGGCGTTGTTCCATTCCTCGAGATCCGGGCCGAAATAGCCGAAATAGCCAGGCAATCCATCGCTCCCGGCCCAACCATCGACCGACACGAAGAGATCGACGACCAGTTCACTCGCCACGTTTCGCTCCTCTTCTGAAACCAATCTTGGCCGCCCCGGCGCCTCGCCTACAACACGCGCAAGGGGCACCCGGAGCATTGTGTTGCTCCACTGGGCCGTCGATCAGGGCCGCGCCAAATCGACAAGGACGGCGAAAGCGGTGGCACTCGGACCGGGACCCGGGTCGATGACCCCTTCGTAGGGCTCCCGGCCGTCGGCCAGGGCGAGACGTGGGTACGGGGTGAGGGCCGGCACAAGCCGCCGCACTCGGACTGCGAGATGGGGCGAGGTGTCGATACGGGCATCAGGGGAGGAGGGTGAACGCGTCGGTGTGGGCGGGGCGTACGACTGCGAAGTGGCGTCGGTCGACGGTGGCTATCTCCTTGACCCCCAGACGTTCAGCTGTGGTCACGACGGAGGCGTCGACCGTACCCAGCGGCAGGTCCCGGTAGCGTGCG
>JBAPVZ010000488.1:0-2208 GCA_049283435.1 Candidatus Dormiibacterota bacterium | reverse complement strand
ACTCCGCGGAAGCCAATTAGAGCACCGGCCCAATTTCGTTGTCAATCCCCCGATCGGCCGTTAGGCTGGGCGGAGTGAGGAGCGATCATCGGGCGGCGATCGCCGGCATTCACGAGTTCCCCCTGCGCAGCGCCCAGGGTATGAGCGCGCTGCAGATCAAGGCTGCCTCGGCGGCTCGGGCTCTGGACGACGCCGGCCTCACCTGGCGCGACGTCGATGCCCTGTACGACGCCGGCGAGACCGGCACCGGGGCGGGTCTCGCCATGGCCGAGTACCTCGGGGTGCGGCCGGCCGTCGTCGACACGACCGGCGTCGGCGGCTCGTCGTTCGAGTTTCATGCCGGCCATGCCGCGCGCGCGATCGCGGCAGGCAAGGCCGGCGTGGCGCTGCTCACCTACGGGTCGACGGCCTATAGCAATCGCCGGGCGATCGGCACAGGATCTCGCGAGGGGCAGGCACCGGCGCCGAGCGCGAACATGGAGGGGCCCTACGGGCTCACGCTCGTCGGCAGCTACGCTCTGGTCGCGCGCCGTCACCTGCACCAGTACGGCACGACGCCCGAGCAGCTGGCGGAGATTGCGGTCACGACCCGGGCGCATGCGATGCGCAACCCGGAGGCGGTGCGGGCGCTGCACGATCTGGGGCAGAAGAACGTGCGCGAGATCGGGGTCGACGACGTCGTCTCCTCGCGGCTGATCGCCGACCCGCTCCACCTGCTCGACTGCTGCCTCATCTCCGACGGCGGGGGCGCGATCGTGATCGTCGGCCCCGAGGTGGCCCGCGATCTGCGATCTGCTCCGGTGTGGATCCTCGGAAGCGGGGAGGCGGCGAAGTACGCCGAGAACCAGGGCGATCTCACGGTCAGCGCCGGCGCGCGCTCGGGGCCCCCGGCGTTCGAGGAGGCGGGCGTGCGGCCGGAGGAGATCGACGTCGCGATGATCTACGACTCGTTCACGATCACCGTGTTGACGATCCTCGAGGACCTGGGCTTCTGCGCCAAGGGCGAGGGCGGGGACTACGTCGCCGGCGGCCGGCTGCGCTTCGACCGTCCCGGAGGTCCGGCCCTCAACACCGACGGCGGCGGCCTCTCCTCGAACCATCCGGGGATGCGCGGCATCTTCCTCTTGATCGAGGCGACCCGTCAGCTGCGCGGCACCTCGACGGCGCAGGTGCCGGGGGCGACACTCGCCGTCGCACACGGCAACGGCGGCCAGCTGGGAACGCGGCACGCGGCAGGAACGATCGTGCTGGGGAGGGATTGAGCGCCATGACCGACGTGTCCACCGCCGTCGCCCGGCCGCAGCCGCGGTTCCCGGAGCCGGACACCGCGCCGTTCTGGGAGGCGACGAAAGAGGGGCGCCTCGCGTATCAGGTCTGCCGCCGCTGCGGCGGGGTCGTCTTCTACCCGCGCGCGCACTGCACGCACTGCACGAGCCTGGAGCTGGACCTCCGCACCTCGGCGGGCAGAGGGGCGATCTACACCTTCACCGTCATCCGCCAGCACGGCCATCCCTTCTTCCGCGCTCGTGTGCCCTACGTCGTCGCGTTCATCGATCTCGATGAGGGATTCCGGATGCTCGCCGAGGTGGCGTCGCCGGCTCCCGAGGAGGTCCAGGTCGGTCAGCGGGTGGAGCTCCGTTGGGAGGACGGGGGGGACGTTCGCATCCCGATCTTCGTCGTGCAGCCGGACGGCTCTGCCGAGGTGAGGCGGTGACCGCGCCGCGCGGCAGCGGCAGGCCCGGCAGGGCGAGGCGTCCCGCTGAGGCTACGGTCGAGGGCGATGCCAGACTCTGATCTCGTCAGCGGGGACCGGGTGGAGCAGGTGCTCAATCGTGCGGCCAGGCTTTTCACGAGCAAGGGCTACGACGCGGCCAGCATGCGCGACCTCGCCGCCGAGGTCGAGATCCGACCGTCCTCGCTGTACCACCACTTCCCTTCCAAGCAGCACATCCTGTTCGCGATCTGCTCCGGCTTCCAGCGCGACTTCAACCTGGAGGTCGTGCCCGAGCTGAGGGCCGAGCAGCCGCCCGACGTGGCGATCCGGGCGGCGATCCGCAAGCACATCGAGTTCTCCAACCGGCGCTGGCCGGACGTGCTCGTCAACATGCGTGAGCGACGCAGCCTGCCGCCCGAGCAGCAGGCTTCGATCAACGTCCTCCGGCGCCAATATCGGGACGCCCTGACGGCCGTGATCGAGCGGGGTACGAA
>JBAPVZ010000487.1:0-1538 GCA_049283435.1 Candidatus Dormiibacterota bacterium | reverse complement strand
GGTGCCGCACGTGGCGACGGCGCTAATACGTATTAGATGGAGATTCTAAGCGCCGGCCGAGGCAAACCGCCTGCGATCCAGCGGGCGGTGCACTCCCGAATCGGTGGACGATCCCGCACGCATCCGCGCAGGCTCGGGCACGGTTAGGCGCCGTCGTTACGGCCGTAGGATCGGGTGACGTCATCGACGTCGTCCTCGCGGCAAGGTGGACCTCGGTCGAAGGTGAAACGGTCACACGGCCGCGGAATCGTCTCTGGGTGGCGCCGGCGTGGCGGCAAAGTGACGGTAGCGTCGGGCGGCCTCATCGAGCGCCCGCCGCTCGGCTTCGTCCAGAGGTCTGGCGACGCGGGTCTCGATCGACGTCCGCTCGCGGGCGACGGTCCGCCAGTGCCCGAGCAACCGGCCGTCCAGCAGCAGGACGTGCCGGTAGCCGTCGAGGTCGCGGGGAACCGGGAACGAGACGTCGTTCGTCTGCAGCACGTCCCGGGTCTCGCTGTAGGAGAGGATGAGCTCGTCGAAGCATTGGACTGGGTCGATCCGCCTCCGGCGTGCAGGGGGAAGAGCCCCGTTGTCGACGAACCAGTAGCTGCGACCGTCGATCGTTCGGCAGGTGAGCGGGGCCCGGAGGAGCGCCAGCCCCCGCCGGATGTCGCGCAGGCCCAGCCCCGACCACCAGGCGAAGTCCCGCGGCGTCGCCGGTCCTCGCGTCGAGAAGTAACGCCGGGCGAGCTCGGCGACGGCCTCATCGCCCTCCGGGCCGGGCCGGGCCGGCACCCGCGCGTCAAACGGGGCATAGGTGTGCTGCCTTCCGTGCATCGGGCCGCTGCAGATTACCGCGGTCAGCTCTCCATGCATCAGCAGGTGCGCCAGCCGCTGACCCGCGGTCGAGATCCCCTCCGCATCGAGGATCTCGGCCAGCTCGTGCCGGGTCCTCGGCCGGCCCGCAACCGCGGTCCCGAGCACCTCGTTCGCTCGTCCCAGTGTTGCGGCGTCGAGCTCGAGCTCCCGGTACCGGCCCGCGTTCAAGCCGTCGACCCGCGGACCGCTCAGACGCATGAGCCAGCGCAGATCGAACGCGGCCACGTAGTGCCAGGTAGGTCGTAGCAGGTGCGTGCGCAGGAAGCGGCCCTCGTCGAACGCTCGGTCCAGGGTCGCCGCGGTGGCCTCGGCCTGCAGGCGCTGCGCGACGGACCACCGTGCAAGGCCGTGGTCCTGCGCCTGCATCGCGGCAAGCGTGGAGACGACCTCCTCTGGCGTCTCCAGGCTCGAGCCGTCCAACAACTGGCCGCGGAGGCGACGGCGCGCGATCGTCTCCCAGTTGCCGTCCAGGTGGCCGATCATCTTAAGCAGACTCTGAGCGCTCTCGCGTGGCGATGACCTCCCGGCGGCCCGCAGCCGTGCATAGCGCGGGTTGACCGATCTCGGCTCTGTGCGTGTCGCACCAGTCGTGCTGCGCAGCATCGATCGCCGCCAGCGTGGTGTGCCCGGTCTGGTTCAGGTCGAGCAACTTGTCGCGCAGGTGGTGACGGTTCCCGCGG
>JBAPVZ010000486.1:0-9362 GCA_049283435.1 Candidatus Dormiibacterota bacterium | reverse complement strand
GGGGAACTCAGGATCCGCGACGTGACGCGAGCGGTCCGCCTCGATGCTCGCCTGGAGGACGCCGACGGCGATGCCTCGCAGGTGCGGCGCCTGACGCTGACCGCTTCGACCGTGATCGACCGCCTCGACTGGTTCCTGGATTGGGAGCGCGCGCTGCAGGCGGGTCGGTGGATCGTCGGCGACCAGGTCCGCCTGGAGCTCGTCATCGCCCTGGTCCGGCGGCTGGACGCGGACGGATGACGGCATCGATCGCGCGGCGCGGCCAGGAGGCAGCATGAAGGTCCAGATCACGGTCGGCAACGACGCCCCCGGTCGCCGTCCCAGTCTCTGGGGCCCGGCACTGAAGCTGGGCGCCGTCGGCCTCGTCGCCCTGGCGGTCCTGAACCGCCACGACATCCGCCGGTACCTGCGTCTTCGTCGTATGTGACGCCGCATCGGAGCGGGGTCGATGCTGCCGTCACCTGAGTACTTTGCAGGAGGTCACAAGGATGTTCACCAAGCTCGCGATCTTCGGGTTGGGTTACGTGCTCGGCGCCAGGGCCGGGCGCCCCCGATACGACGCCATGGTTCGAGAAGCTCGCGACATCGTCCAGGGCGAGGAAGCCTCCGCGCTCGTCGGTCTGGTCCGGGGCGCGCTCTGGATCCTCTCGCAGCGTGGCCGTTCCGTCGGTCCCACGGTGCACCAGGCAGGGAGGGGACGCTCTGACTGAGGCGCGAGCGGTCCCGACGACCCACGGCCTGGATGCCCGGTGGGGATACCTGTTCGCCGCGCTGGCGGCGATCGTGAGCGGCGTCTCGGTCTACGTGAACTCCTTCGGCGTGCGCCTGTTCGCCGATGCGACGGTCTACACGATGCTCAAGAACGGCGTGGTCGGCTTCGTGCTGCTGCTCCTGCTCGCTCTCTCATGGCGGCGGTGGCATGTCTATCGCGCCCTCAGCCGCCGTCAGCTGGTGTGGTTGATCGTGCTCGCCGTCGTCGGCGGCAGCGTGCCCTACGTCCTCTTCTTCCATGGCCTGCAGCTCACCGACCCGGTGACGGGCGCGCTCCTGAACCACCTGCAGTTCGCGTTCGTCGCCCTGATCGCAGCCGTTTTCCTGCGCGAATCGCTGGCTCCGGCGATGTGGGCGGCGGTCGCGCTGATCCTGGTCGGGACCACCCTGGGCACCAATCTCGGTCACATCCACTGGAATCTCGGCGCCTGGATGGTGCTCGGCTCGACGCTCCTCTTCGCGATCGACTTCGTCATCACCAAGCACCTGCTGCGGGATCTGCCCACCCTGACCGTGATGGCGGCGAAGATGACGCTGGGCTCGATCATCCTGGTCGGGCTGGTCGCCGCCAGCGGAGACCTGGCGGCGGTCGGTCAGCTGACGGCGCGGCAGTGGACGTTCGTGATCGCGACCGGCCTGATCCTGCTCGTCTTCACCGCGACCATGTTCATCGCCATTCGCCGCATCCCGGTGACCGCGGTCGTCGCGATCGGCATGGGCGCGCCGATCATCACCGCGCTCGTCGACTTCGCAGCCAGCGGACATCTGCGGCTGCCGCTCGTGAACAGCCTCGGCCTCCTGGCGACGCTGGTCGCGGTGGCCGGCATCCTCATCCTCGGCACGCGCCGGGCGGCGCAGGACCGTCACCTCCAAAGGACAGAGCCATGACTGCGAACGGCGCGCTGCTCTTCGGTCGCTACGCCTTCCCCCCCAACCAGCTCGGGTACTGCGGACCGTCGGACCACCAGGCGATCTTCGACTACGTCGCGAGCGGCTCCACCGACCGCGGGCTGATCGAGCTGGAGCGGCGCTTCGAGGGCGCGTACCCCTACCTGGTTCTGATCGCGCACGCGAACGAGATCGCCGATCCTTTCGACGAGCGCGTCGTGGAGGCTTACTGGATCGGGAACCGCATGCTCGACCGAGTGCAGCCGGCGCAGTTCCACACCTCGCTGAAGGCGCGATTCGGCCCCAAGATGAACACCCGCACGTTCGAGCAGCTCGCGGGCAAGATGAACTTCGCGCGGCCTCACCACAATTTTCACGTCTTCGACATCTACACGCGAGCCGGGTTCATGAACGACGAACGCGCGGTCGTCGCCCTCAACGTCATGGACTCCTGCCGGATCAGCTGGGGCGAGGTGGTCGCGGTCGAGGACCACGAGCTCGTCGTCCAGCGGCCGCCGCTCGTGCTCGAGGAGGGCAAGCTCGCGCTGGGAGCGCCGCAGCCGGCACGGGTCACCTGGCAGCTCGACCGCGCGTCCCTGTTCTCACAGCCGCATCCCGGCGACCGCGTGTCGATCCACTGGAGCTGGGCCTGTGACGTGCTCACGCCGGCCCGCTTCGCGAACCTCGAGTACAACACGTCGCATTACGCCAAACTCGCGAACCAGACGCTGTAGCGCCCGTTCCCGATCCCGTCGAGCTCGCGGAGCCGGCCGCGGGCTCGCGGGTGATTGGGCCCGCGGATCCTTGATGGCCGGCAGGTTGCCGTCGCCGCATGTATTTTTGACGTCGTGGCAACGACTCCCCCGCCCCGTCACGAGCCCGCGATGCGAGCGGCGCTCCGGGCCTACGCGGACGCGATCAGCCTTGCCGAACCGATCCAGCAACAACTGTGGAGCGACGCCCACCTCACGCTCACACAGCTGCGTGTGCTCGGGCAGCTGCGGGAGCATCCGCTCACCATCAACCAGATCGTCCAGGCGCTGGGGCTCTCCGCAGCATCGATGACCCGCATACTCGATCGGCTCGAGGAGCGACGGCTCCTGAGCCGGCACCGCGTCAGCGAGGATCGCCGCCGCGTGGAGATCGAGCTGGAGCCGGATGGTCGACAGCTCATGATTCGGCTGCGTCCCTTCCAGGGCAGCCCGATCGAGCAGGCGCTCCGGGCGATGACAGAGGAGGAGCGGCTGGAATTGGCGCACTCGCTGCAGACGCTGACCCGCCTGGTCCGCCCGCAGACGGAAGGCGAGCGGGAGACGGTCGCGCAGTGAGCCTGCCCTCCCCGGTGGCGCCGCCGGTCCCCGCGCACGACCGCTACAAGTGGATCGCCCTCTCCAACACCACGATCGGTGTGCTCATGGTCACGATCAACTCCTCGATCGTGCTCATCGCCCTGCCCGACATCTTCAACGGCATCCAGCTCAATCCGCTGACGCCTTCGAACAGCTCCTACTTCCTCTGGATGCTGATGGGATTCATGGTCGTCACCGCCGTGCTCGTGGTGAGCTTCGGGCGGATCGGCGACATGTATGGCCGGGTCAGGATGTACAACCTCGGCTTCGCGGTCTTCACGCTCTTCTCGATCCTGCTCTCCATCACCTGGCTCAACGGACCCGCGGGAGCCCTGTATCTGATCGCGATCCGTATCTTCCAGGGTCTCGGCGGGGCGCCTCTCTTCGCCAACTCGTCCGCGATCCTGACCGATGCCTTCCCGAGGAACCAACGGGGCCTGGCGCTCGGGATCAACGGGGTCGCCGCCATCGCCGGCTCCTTCATCGGGTTGGTGCTCGGCGGCCTGCTCGGCCCCATCTCCTGGCGCCTCGTCTTCCTGGTGTCGGTCCCGGTCGGTATCTTCGGCACCGGGTGGGCCTATCTCAAGCTGCGTGACACCGGCCTCCGCGTCCACTCGAGAATCGACTGGATCGGGAACGTGACCTTCTCCGCCGGCCTGATCGCGATCCTGGTCGGCATCACCTACGGCATCCTGCCCTACGGGACGAACACGATGGGTTGGACCAACCCGATGGTGCTCATCCTCCTGATCGGCGGGGCGGCGATGCTGGTCCTCTTCACCTGGATCGAGCTGCACGTCGCCCAGCCCATGTTCCGGATCCCGCTGTTCCGCATCCGGGCCTTCACCGCCGGCAACTTCGCGGCCCTCATGTCCTCGCTCGCTCGCGGCGGGCTGATGTTCATCATGATCATCTGGCTGCAAGGGATCTGGCTGCCGCTGCACGGCTACAGCTACGTATCGACGCCGCTCTGGGCGGGGATCTACATGCTTCCGCTGACGGCCGGATTCCTGATCGCGGGACCCATCTCGGGGCTCCTCTCCGACCGCTACGGGGCGCGACCGTTCGCGACCGGAGGCATGATCGGGGCCGCGGTGATCTTCTACCTCTTCCAGCTCCTGCCCGCGAACTTCAACTACGTGTGGTTCGCGATCCTGCTGCTCCTCTACGGAATCTTCAGCGGGCTCTTCTCCTCACCCAACCGCGCCGGCATCATGAACAGCCTGCCGTCCTCCCAGCGCGGCGCCGGCGCCGGCATGTCCGCCACCTTTCAGAACTCTGCCATGGTGCTCTCGATCGGCATCTTCTTCACCCTGATCATCCTCGGCCTGTCGGCGAGCCTGCCCAACACCCTCTACCACGGTCTCATCGCCCAGGGCGTGCCCAAGGCCGAGGCGATCCGCATCTCGCACCTGCCGCCGGTCAGCAGCCTGTTTGCCGCCTTCCTCGGCTACAACCCGATGCAGAATCTGCTCGGCTCCGTGCTGCCGCAACTGTCCTCGACCCAGGCGGCGTACCTGACCGGCCATGCGTTCTTCCCCAACCTCATCTCGGGTCCCTTCATGCAGGGGCTGCGGGAGGCGTTCGACTTCGCGATGGCGGCGTCGGTGCTGGCCGCCGTGGCGTCCTGGCTGCGCGGGGGCAAGTACCACTACGAGGAGGGGGCCGAGCTGCGCTCCCCGATCACGAGCGAGGCCAAGGACCCAAGAGAACCCGAAGCGTCCGGCCGCTGAGCCGGCGGCCGGTCAGCGACGCTCGACCAGGACCGGGCACCGCGCGAGCTGGAGCACCTTGTGGGCGACGCTGCCGAGCAGCAACGCCCTGATGTCGGATTCGCCCTTCGCGCCCATCGAGATCAGGTCGGCGCCGTACGCGTCTGCCGCGGCGAGCAGCTCCTCCGCGAGGTGTCCCCGGCGCGCGTCGCGGATCTCCGCTCGCGCTCGCACCCCATCGGCTTCGAGGTGGCCCCTGAGCGTCTCGACGAGCTGCGTCGCCTCGTCCGAGGCCACCCAGGCGGAGGCCGGCACCTGAGCGGGCCATTCCTGGACGTGCACGACCAGGACCTCGGCGCCGAGCTTCGCCGCCAGTTCGCTGGTGTTGGCGGCGGCGCGGCGACAGTGGTACGAGCGATCGGCGGCGAGCAGGATCCGCTGGATCATGAGCGCGAGGACTGAACGGCGCCGGCCCCGACGCTCGAGCCCACCCCGGCGACTCCGGACCTCGAACGGAGCATCTTCCGGGGTCCTACGAGTGCGAGGGGCTCGAGGCCTCGCCCTCCAACTCGAACATGAGCTCGTCCACGAAGCACCAGTACCAATCCTCGCGGGGTTCGAACGACTGGATCAGGGGGTGACCGGTGGTGTGGAAGTGGGCAGTCGAGTGACGACCCGGTGAGCTGTCACAGCACCCGACGTGGCCGCAGACGGCGCACCGGCGGAGATGCACCCAGCGGCCGCCGGTGGCCAGGCATTCGACGCAGCCGTCGCCACTCGGGTCGACCGCCTCTATCGTGTCGAGGTGCGTGCAGGTGTCGGTCATCTCGTCCTCCGCTGCGGGTCACGGCCAGGATCCTGCCAGCGTATACCGACCTCACGAGCCTGCGGTCGCGCCGTGTGGTTGCCGGTGACCAGGGAGCAGGGCCCAGGGTAGCTCGGCCGGAACCGCCCTACCGGTCCCGGCGACCATACCCGCTGAGCCCGTGCTCCAGCAGATCGAGCGTGCGCTCGGCTCGGATGCCGAGCTCCCGCTGCGCCGTCCCCGCGTCGACCGCGGTCGCGGGCACCTCGAAGCGGGCTCGCAGGACACCGACCAGGGCGACCGCCACGACGAACGGTTCAGCTGCCGATTCAGCGCCCCCTCGCAGGTCCGCCGCGAGCACCGCCGCCAGCTCGGTCTCGAATCGTGCGAACATAGCCCGGCGATAGGCGCGCAGCGCGTCGCTGCCCTCGATCAGGGCCCGGAACGTGGCGCTGGGCTCGGCCGGCCGGTGGCCGACCACCCGCCGTCGCTGCGCAGCCATGAACCGCCGGACCGCGCTCACCACCGATTCCCCAGCGCTCCTCTCCCCAACCGTGCGCACGAAGTCCGCCAGGATCTCCTCGCTCTCGTCGAAGAACAGATCACCCTTGGTCGGGAAATAGTTGAAGACCGTCTTCTCCGAGACCTCGGCAACCGCTGCGATCTCCGCAACCGTCACCTGGTCGAAGCCCCGCTCGGCGAAGAGGCGGATCGCCACGCCGGCGATCGCCTGCCGTGTGCGCGCCTTCTTGAGCGCGCGCAGGCCGGCCGGCGGCTGGGACGGGGAGCGCTCAGGCGACACCATTCGTATAGCAACTATAAAGATTCAGTCACTGTGTTAGTATCCGCGACGGAGGGGATCGAGAGCGATGGGTGCGACCGCAGCGGGCGTCCGGCGGGTGCCCCGGCACGTCACCGTCGGTTGGGCGCTCCTGCTCCTGCTCGCGCTCTTCCCCGTGCTGTCGGCATCGCTCGATCTGGTTGCCGACGTCAGCCGCGGCATCCCGAGCGATCACCAGGCTGCCTTTGCCGCTCTGGTCGGGCGGTCGTGGAACAGCATCCAGCACGCCGCGCCGGGAACCGCCGGCTACATCACCCTGCTGGAGATCGGCTACGCGATCCACGAGCTCGTCTTTGGCGTCCTGTTCCTGGTCATCGTCGCCATCCCCTTCCGCCGAGGTGAATGGTGGGCCTGGTGGGCGTGCTGGGTGGTGCTCGTCGCAGACCTGGCCTACACGCTCACGTTCGGTCGCCACGATGCGGCCATCTTGCGGCAGAGTCTGGTCGCCGACATCGCGCTGCCGGTGCTCCTGCTCTGGCAGCTGGCGCGGTTCCGAACGTAGCGTCCGGCTCGGCGATCGGCCGTGACGTGGAGCCTGTCCGCCGGCCACCTGACCCGCTGTCGATTCGGAAGGTCGCCGCTCGACGCGTGGGTAGAGGCCGCCCGACTTCTCGCGATAGCCTGTTCAGGCGCCTGGACGGCCGGCGCAGGATCAACATACGAAGGAGCCACGATCATGGGGACGATCCAGGTACACGAATTCATCACGCTGGACGGCATCATCGACGCGCCGACCTGGACCTCCGGCTACCCCTTCGACCCGAAGATGGGCGTCGCCATCGGCGGCATCATGGGCGCCTGCCGGGCGATCCTGCTCGGTCGTCGGACCTACGAGGAGTTCGCTCCCGCGTGGTCTACGCGGACTGCCGCCGACGACCCAGGTGCGCCGTTCATGAACGACACGCCGAAGTACGTCGTCTCGTCGACCCTTCAGAGCGCCGGCTGGAGCAACTCGACCAGCCTCGGCGCCTATGACGCCGACGTCATCCGCGGTCTGAAGAACCGGATCGACGGCGGGATCTACGTCAGCGGCAGCGGCACCCTGGTGCGCGCGATGCTCTCGGACGGCCTGGTCGACGCACTGCACCTCTTCGTCTTCCCGCTCGCGCTCGGTGCCGGCCCGCGCCTCTTCGCCGACGGTGCGGCCGCACTCAAGCTCGCGCTCGACGGCTGCGAGGTCTTCGGCGGCGGCATCCTGCACCTCACCTATCGGCCCGCCGGGCCCTCCTGACCGCCCCGGCCGACGAGCGATCGCCCGGCTCGCTGGGCCTCCCACCTTCCGCGTCCCGCCCGGTGCATCCGCACAAAGGATCTCGGAGCCGTTCGGTACTTGCTCCCGAAAACGTCTGCCGAAGCGCTCAGTAGTCTCCTTCCAACGCGTCCATGGACCCCGGCGCCTCACCACGACGGGGCCGTTCGAGCAGAGAAAGGGGAAGTCCGAGCGTGCTGTTCCTGGACCTCGTCCCGTCGCCCAGCTGGCTCAACGCAGGAGACACGGCCTGGCAACTGGTTGCCGCGACGCTCGTCGGGTTGATGAGCGTGCCCGGCCTCGCGATCCTCTACGCGGGCCTGATGAAGCGGAAGTGGGCGGTCAACTCCGCCCTCATGGTCATGTACGGGTTCGGGGCGACCCTCATCGTGTGGAGCTTCTGGTCCTACAAGATGGCGTTCGGGACCCCGCTCGTCGGCGCCCTCCACTTCGTCGGCATCCCGGGCTCGATCCTGTCGCCGAGCGGTCTCGAGAGCCAGGCCCAGATCCCGCTCCTGAACGGCTCGATCCCTGACCTGCGGTTCCCGATGTCGACGGTCGCGTACTTCCAGTTCGTGTTCGCGGCGATCACGGTCATCCTCCTCGCCGGCTCACTGCTCGGCCGCTTCAGCTTCAAGGCCTGGATGATCTTCGTTCCGGTCTGGATCACGATTGTCTACTCGGTCAATGCGTTCAGCCTCTGGGGCGGCGGCTGGCTCGGCGTGATGCCTTCCTGGCTGCAGCCGATCGCCGGCGCCGGCGCCGTCGACTATTCGGGCGGCTACGTGATCCACGTCGCGGCCGGGATCTCGGGCGTCGTCGCCGCCGCCGTCGTCGGACCCCGCCTGGCCGTCGATCGGGAGCACAACCGGCCGAGCAACGTCATCCTCGCGATCACCGGCGGCGGCCTGCTCTGGCTGGGCTGGAACGGGTTCAACGGCGGCGATCCGTACTTCGCCGGGGCGGACGCCTCCGCCGCCGTACTCAACACGAACCTGGCGGCGGCGACGGCGATGGTCGCCTGGATGGTCCTCGACGTCTTCATCATGGGGAGGCCTTCGGTCGGCGGCATGATCAACGGCATGATCGCCGGCCTGGTCGCGATCACCCCGGCAGCCGGCTACGTCGACGGGTACGGCGCCTTCGCGATCGGGATCGCCGCCGGCGTCGTGCCCTTCTTCACCTTCAACTACCTGGTCAAGATCAAGCCGTTCTCGCTGATCGACGACACGCTCGGCGTGATGCACACGCACCTGATCTCGGGCGCGATCGGCGGCCTCATGGTCGGCCTGCTCGCCGACCCCAACGTGATCGTCTACCCGGGCACCGGCAAGACCGCGTCGTTCTCGGTGACGGGCCTGTTCTTCGGCAACCCGAAGCAGTTCGTCGCCCAGATCTTCGGACTCGTCTTCATCCTGCTCTGGGACGGGATCATGACGTTCGTCATCTGCAAGGTGATCGGCGTGTTCGTCAAGCTCCGGCTGCCCGACGAGGCGCTCGAGATCGGGGATGTGGCTGTCCACGGTGACGTCGCCTACGAGCTGGTGCCGCAGCCACCTGCCGTCATGGCCTCGCTCAACGGCGAGCACGCCGAGGCGAGATCGAGGGAAGGTGGCGGTGCGCAGTCGGTGCATCCCGTCTGAGCGGCCTCGCCGGGGACCGAGGAGAGGAGACCGGAGGAGCCGGCCGGCAGCTCGCCGGCCGGCTCGGCGTCTCAGCGGGGCGCCAGCTGGGTACACTCCTCTGG
>JBAPVZ010000485.1:0-1921 GCA_049283435.1 Candidatus Dormiibacterota bacterium | reverse complement strand
ACCCGGCGCCGGTGCCGGCGCGCCGGCGCGCGCGCGGATGGCGGCCTCGGTGATCGCGTCGGTCGCGCTCTCCAGCTGCACGATCAAGGGCCACCAGGCCGCCGCTCGCGTGCTCATCGGCGGCGGCTCGGCGAGCGTCTGCTGGAACGCCGTGCGCAGATCGCTCAGGCGACGATACGTTCGTCGCCGGAGCTGGCGACCGCGTCCGGGGTCGAGGAGCGCGGCCTCGAGGTAGTCGCCGACGCTCGCGGCGGCGTCCGCGATCCGCGGCCCGAGACGGGGCCGCCAGGTCTCCGGCCAGAGCAGAAATCCGAAGACGAGCACGATCGCGCAGCCGGCGAGCGTGTCGACGAGGCGGGCCTCGCCGGCGGCGACGCCGGACGGTTGACCGCTTGGCGAGGTGAGGTCGATGAGCAGCACGACGAGTGGAGTCAAAAACGTCGAGAACATGCCGTAGTTGCGAAGGATCGCGTAGGGGAGCAGCGCTGCGATGACCGCGATGCCGAGCACGATCAGCAGCTTGTCCGGCAGGAGCAGCAGCATGCCGAAGCCGATGACGACGCCGATCACGGTGCCGAGAGCCCGCTGCAGCCCGCGGACGAACACGGAGCCGAAATCCGGCTTGAGGACGATCGCGACCGTCAGCAGCACCCAGTAGGAGCGGGCGAGCGGCACCACGCTGTGCAGGGTTTCGGCGAGCGACATGCACAGCACGAGACGGAGCGCGTAGAGCCAGGTGGCACGGCCGGTCACGACCTGATCGAGGGCCGATCGGAGGCGCCCCCCGAACGGCGGGGGGGCGGAGGGCGTCGCGTACCGATCCCAGCTCGCGAGGACGTTCTCGCCAGCACGCCGCCAGGCGGCGAAGAGCGGGTTGGAAGGAGCCGGCCCGAGCTCGATCTCTGGTGCCGGACCGTTGGCGCGGATCGCGCCGGCGACCGCGACCGCCGCCCCGTGCAGGTTCGGCGGCGGGCGATTGCCGTCGTAGGCGATCGCGACCGTCGCCTCGACGAGCGGTGTCCCGGCGTTGAGCAGCGTCGCCAGGCGCAGCGCCGCCCAGTCGCGCCCGGCGCTGCGGGCCCGATAGTCGAGCAGCAGATCGAACGCCTGGTTCATGGCGTCGGTCAGGGCGCGGCGCGCCTGCTGCATCCAGGGCGTCCCCGTCGCGGCGAGCAGCTCCGCGATCTTCTGGTAGACACCCGCGACCGCTTCGCGCTCCGGGCGCCGGCGCCCCTCGAGCAGCGAGCGGACCACCGTGCACAGGATCCCCCAGACGGCTCCGATCAGGTAGCCGGTGAGCAGCGTCGGTGGCGGCACGACGACGAGGCTGCCACCGCCGATCGCGAAGTAGACGAGCAGCTGCAGGCCGGCGACCGAGCCGATCGCGCCGACGACGCTCATCATCGCCGAGGCGAGCGAGAGGACCGCGACGGCGCCGACCGCGAGCCACGCCTGGCCGCCGAGGAGGCGGCCGGCGAGCATGCCGATCGCCCCGAAGACGACCGCGGTCGCGGTCCGTCGCAGCCGGTGCTCGAGCGGGCCGCCGTTGTCGGTGAGCGCCGCGGCGAGCGCGCCCATCGCGACGATCGAGCTGAGGCTCAACTGGCCGGTCAGCTCGCCGACCCCGAGTGGCGCCGCGATCGCGACCAGCACCCGCGCCATCTCCGCCCAGGGGAACCGTGCCGGACGCGGCTGGATGACGCGAACGAGCCAGGCCGGCGGCGAGATGTCGAGGCCCGGCACGCGGAGATGTGGTCGATGCGGTACCGGCGGTGCGCCGGCGGCGTCGACGGCGGATGGCCTGATCCGCGTCGAAGGCTGCGTGGGGCCACTGCCCGGCCGCGACCGTCGCTTCTCGGCGCCCCGCTCCGATGCCGGCGGCGGACGCTGCTTGCCGGTCCCGCCGGATCCACCCCTCGCG
>JBAPVZ010000484.1:0-2055 GCA_049283435.1 Candidatus Dormiibacterota bacterium | reverse complement strand
TGCCGGGCCCGAACGTCAGGTTGGGCACGAACTGACCGTCCATGACATCGACCTGGATCCGGTCGGCACCGGCCGCGACCGCCTCTCGCACCTGCTCGCCGAGGCGGGTCAGATCGGCGGAGAGGATGGAGGGGACGATCTGCACGCGACCATTTCTTCCCACCTCACGTGCGTGCCCCCCCACCTCACGAGCGTGCTCGCCGGCTCCGGCGGGCGCCGCGCTCACGCGGTCGCGCCCTCCGGGAGCGCCGCCGCCGCCGCACGATCGAGGAGGTACTCGGCACCGGGCACCATGCCCGAGGGGACCTCGCCCCGCGACGCCTTGACGACGGCGTCCGCCTTGTCGGATCCCGTCACGATGAACACGACCCGCCTGGCCTCCCGCAGTGCCTCGAGCGACAGGCTGATCCGATCGGGCGGCGGCTTCGGCGCGTTGTGCACCGCGATCGCCTTGGCACCCGTCAGGCCGAGCTCCGGCGCGCCCGGGAACAGGGAGGCGGTGTGCCCGTCCTGGCCCATCCCGAGGAGGACCAGGTCGAGCGGCCCGGCGCCGCGAAGCACGGCGTCGTAGCGGGCAGCCGCCTCCTCGGCGCCCAGCTCACCCGGAATACGGTGCACGCTCGCCGGATCCACCCGCGACAGCAGCTCCTCGCGCGCCATCGCGTAGTTGCTCTCCGGATCGTCCGGCGGGACACACCGCTCGTCCCCGAAGAAGATCGTGACCTTGCCCCACACCGGGCCCGGTGAGAGGAGCCGGTAGGCGAGTTTCGGGGTGGTGCCGCCGGCGAGCACCAATCGCTCGACCCCGCCGGCAAGCGCGGCGGCGACGAGGTCCGCCGTCGCCTGCGCCACCGACTGCGCGTCGTCGAAGATCCGTGCCTTCATCCCGGACGCCGTCATCCAGCGACCGCCGCGACCTGCTTGGCGACCGTGTCGAGCAGGCTCGCGAACGAATCGGCGAACGACTTCACGCCCTCGCGCTCCAGCTCGTAGGTCACCTGCGCGAGATCGACGCCGAGCTTAGCGATCGCCTTTAGCTGGGCCCTGGCCGTGTCCAGGTCGGCGTCCAGCGTGCGCGCCACGACGCCGTGGTCGTCGAACGCCTCGATCGTTGCCGGAGGCATCGTGTCGACCGTGTTCGGACCGATCAGCTGGGCCACGTAGTACGTGTCCGGGTAGTCCGGGTTCTTCGTCGAGGTGCTCGCCCACAGGCAGCGCTGCGGGTGCGCGCCCGCCGCCGCCAGCGCATCCCACCGGGGTCCGCTGAACAGCTGCTTAAAGTGCGCGTAAGCCACCTTCGAGTTCGCGATCGCGGCCTTGCCGAGGAGCGACTTCGCCTCTGCCTGCCGATCGGCGCTGAGCTCGCCGAGTGCCTTGTCGACCTTGGTGTCGACGCGACTGACGAAGAAGCTCGCGACCGAGGCAAGGTTGCCGAGCTCGCCGCCGGCTTTGACGCGGTCCTCGAGGCCGCTCAGGAAGGCGTCGACGACCTCGTCGTATCGCTCCGTCGCGAAGATCAGCGTGATGTTGACGTTGATCCCGGCTGCGATCGTGCGCCGGATCGCCGGCAGACCCGCCTTCGTCGCCGGGATCTTGATCATCACGTTCGGCCGGTCGGCCCGCGCGTGCAGGTCCGCCGCCATCGCGATCGTCCCCTCGGTGTCGTCGGCCAGCTCCGGCGCCACCTCGATGCTGACGAAGCCGTCCGCCCCTCCCGTCCGGTCGTACACCGGGCGAAAGACATCGGCCGCGTCCCGGATGTCCTGCAGGATCAGCTCCCAGCGGATCTGGTCGGCGTCCTTGCCCCGCTCGCGCAGGTCGGCGATCGACGCGTCGTAGTCGGAGGACCCGGCGATCGCCTTGTCGAAGATCGTCGGGTTCGACGTCAAGCCGCTGAGGCCGCGGTCGCGCAGCTTCGCCAGGTCCCCGCTCGTCAGCAGCGACCGTGCCAGGTTGTCGAGCCAGACGCTCTGGCCGGCCTCCTGGAGTTGGAGGATTGGGCTCTGCGCCATCTCACTTCTCCTTCTTTTGCTTCTTCTTGCCGGCAGCCTTGGC
>JBAPVZ010000483.1:0-2328 GCA_049283435.1 Candidatus Dormiibacterota bacterium | reverse complement strand
GGGCTGACGTAACGCCGGCGACCACCGACGGTGCATAGGAGAGGAAACGCCGGGGTCGGCGACCACCGACCTGATAGAATTGATATCAGTATATCTGATATCCATTTGGACGGCCGGCGCGGCGGTTCTCCATCCGATGCGATGGGGCTGACGCCAAGGCCGGAGACGGGGGCGGACAGCCGAAGGCGGAGAGAGAACTCGATCGGCGTGCTCAGGTTTCAATCGAGGAGGTACCGATGACTTCGAGTGGACCGATTCGACCGCATTCCACGGCGGTTTCGAACAGCTCGTGGGATGCCACGAAGAACGAATCCAAGCTCGGCGATACCGACGCCAGGACGATGCGTCGCGCGTACGCCTGGGTCGATCCCGATGGCAAGCCCGAGAACAAGGGCAGCTACAAGTTCATCCACCACGAGGTGGGTGGCACCGGCGAGGTCGGGGCGGCGAACGTCCGGGCGTGCATCTCGGGTATCGCGGTGCTGAATGGAGGGCGCGGCGGAGCCGACATCCCCGCCACGGACCGACGTGGGATCTACAACCACCTGGCCCGCCACCTCCGCGACGCCGATCACGATCCAGCCAAGCTGGAGTGACGGGGGCGGGTCTACGTGCCTCCCTCCATCTCGCCAAGGCGCCCGTTCGAGGCCCAGGGACACTCGGCCTTGGCCCCGGTCAGGACCGACTCCATCGCAGCCGCGGCGTCGCTCTCCTCACGCGCCTCGCACTCGAGGTAGTACGACGGCCCGACTTCGCCGATTGAGAACAGACGGACCTGACCGCCGGCACGACCCAGAACCTCGCTCAGCTCCTCGCCCTGGAGCTGGGTGAGATCGGTCATCTCGATACGCGATCTCCACGTCTTGACCGTTCTCATGATCACCACCTCTGCATGGGTGCCCGCGCCGGAGCAGGCGTCGATCAACCCGGCGAACGGCCGCCCTTCGCGATCAGCCGCGGGCCTGATCGCGGAGGGCGCATTCCTCGGAGCAATAGGTGATACCGCTGCTGACGAATCCTGCTCCGTCGTTCTCCGTCCACTCGGAACGCTCGCGCCCGCAATACGGGCAGCGGTCTTCGGTTTCGTCGACCGTAGCCATAGACGTCATTGTGCGTCACCGAAGACGTGATTCGTGCCGTCGACCTGCCCCGTGCCGCCGGGCGCTTGCCTCCCTCCGCTGGTCACCGTCGGGCCTCGTTTGAGCGGCTCGATCGCGCGGCGACGACTGCTCCGCCGTGCCGGCGGAGGTCGTCCGGGGCTGGTACGGAGGCGGGCGGGGCGGAGCCGGGTCCGCCGTCGCGAACGGCTCGCCCGACCCACTCCGCAAGGTCCCGGTGCTCGGCGAGACCCTGCCGCACCTTCGGATTCGGTTACCGGCTTCCCGCTTTGGACGCCTCGGCTTCGACTCTTCGCGCCGTCCGCTCCAGCGTCGGGTTGGCGAAGCCGTGCTGGGTCTCCAGCTCCTGCAGCCCGTGCCCGAGAAGCATGAAGGTGGGGGCCCAGAGACCGACGAAGATGCCAAATCGCTCACCGTGGGCGGGATCGTCCTGGCTTCGCTTGGCCCACACCGCGATGCTCGCGCCGATCGACACCATCGCCGCCACATACATGAGGTCGCTCGGAATGCCGAAACGGTGGAGAGTTCTAAATATCATGCAATTACCCCTTCGTTGGCCCAATAAATACGATATCGACGGTATCACATTATGGGCTGCCAAAGACACCGTCTCTCGGCTGCCGAGAGCGGCGCAGTCCCCTCGTCGCGCTGCGGCTGCGACACCGGGAGGGCGATGTCCGACCACGGGGAATCGGTGAGCCCCGTTCGACGGCAAACCGCCGGCGTTCCGCATCCCTCACGTGGCGCCGGCACGCCATCCGTCCAATCGGGGGGCGACCGCGACGCGGGGTCCGATCGTTTGAGGTGTATGCGGTCTCGCACTGAAGCTGGCACCGAGTGGCGAGCATCCCTGTCCCCCATGCAGGGAGCCGGAGAGCAAGCATGTTCAACCAGAATCTGTTCCTGATCTTCTTCATCGTCCTGGTGGTCGTCTCCGTCGTCCGAGCGATGATCATGCGCACCCGCCGGCGGTCGGGCTTCTCGGGACGTCGCCGACGGCCGTTCGCCGGCGGAACCTGGGATCCGCAGTGGCACGGTGGTGCGGGGAGCTTCAACAACCCTCCGCCCGACGCGGGTGGCGGCTGCCCCGACGTCGGTGGTCATCACGGCGGCGGCTCGGCGGGTGGCGACGGGTCCTGCAACGGCGGCTTCGGCGGCGGCGACAGCGGCGGCGGCGGCGACAGCGGTGGAGGCGGCGGCACCTCCTGGT
>JBAPVZ010000482.1:0-3907 GCA_049283435.1 Candidatus Dormiibacterota bacterium | reverse complement strand
CTGCGGGCTCGTCATTCCGTTGGTGGCGGGGTTCGTCACGCCGACCGGCTGGGCCGGAGCCTGCACCGTCGGGCTCGGCGAGGCCGGCACCGCAACGGCGGCGGGCTCACGGTCGAGGTCGGCGACGAGCTTCGTCGCCAGCTGCACGAGCGCGCGCTCGAGGTTCGCCTGCTCCAACGCCGGCTCCACCTCCGGCGCCGGCTCACGCTCGGGCCGCAGCAGCAGTGCGATCTGGATGCCGACCACGGCCAAGCCGATCACGGCGAACGCGAGCAACCCGAGTCCGGTGCCGACCGACACCTTGGTGACCGTCGTCCAGCTGCCGCCGCCCTGCTCGTTCAGCGCCCAGGGCGAAAGGACGAGCCAACCACCGGCCAGGGCCACGACGGCCGACCAACCGATGCCGAAAATCGTTCGCAGCGTCATCGCGCGTCTCCACTCCTTGCTTCAACCGGGTGCTCCGGCGCGCTGCCCAGGGCCGCGCCCACCTCTTCTCCACAGTCCACGGTCAGCCCGTCACTGACCCGGACGAGCCCGGTCATGCCCCGTCGCAGGGCATCGATCTCGTCGTCGGTCAACCTCGCGAGCCACGCCTGCAGCAGCTCCCGCGGGCCCTGCCGCATCACGTCGACCCGGTGCTCGCCCAGATCGGTCGTGCTGACCAGGGTGCGGCGGCGATCCGCCGGGTCCTGGCTGCGCTGGAACAGGCCGTCCTCGACCAGGTGCTCCACCATCGCGCTCGTCGAGGGGAGCCCGATTCGCAGCTGCTCCGAGAGCTGGCTGATCGAAAGCGGGCCGGAATCGCGGATCACCATCAGCGCCCGCAGCTGCGCCATCGTCAGGTCCGACGTCTCACTCAGCCACCGCGGGATGCCCGCGACGAACTTCGTGCTGTGCATGGAGCGTTGGATTCTGCTGACGAGCGCGAGCACTTGCTCGGTCGGGGAATCACCCATACTTCGACCTTACCATATTGTTCGCCCTGAACGAACCATTCGCGGGTTTCGAATATTCCTCACGGCGGCCGGTCGCCGCGGGCGGCCCGGTGCTCTCACGAACTTCTTGGTTTCGGCGGGCGCGGTCTCTTAGAGATGGCCGCGAATACTTGTCCTCGTGGCAAGCGTTCTTCCGATGCCGGTGCGGACTGCGGCGGGGCGCACCCACGCCGCCCCGGGCGCGCGCCCCAAGCGCGCACACCTACCGCAGGTCGACCTGATGCGGATCATCCCCATGCTCGCCGTGCTCGGCGTGCACGTCACGATCTTCACGCAGCCGGCGACCGCGGTCGGCGCCCAGGGGCTCACCGTGCTGCTGCACACGAGCCGGTTCGCGTTCTTCTTCATCACGTCGTTCGTGCTCTTCTACAGCTACGGTTCGGCGCCCATCCGTCTGCTTTCGTTCTGGCGCAAGCGCTTCCCGCCGATCCTGCTGCCCTACGTCGCCTGGACCCTGATCTACTGGCAGTTCAACCGCTGGCTTCCCTGGGGTGGCTTTCCGAGCACGTTCCCCGCCTCGCTCGGGCAGCTCGGGCAGGACCTGGCGCAGGGATGGTTCCAGCTCTACTTCCTGCTGGTGACGATGCAGTTCTATCTCGTGTTTCCGCTCGTCGCCTGGCTGGTCCGGCGGCTCCGGGGCCACCACCTCCACCTGCTGCTCGTCAGCGCCGCGCTCGAGCTCGCCTGGCTGGCGATGATGCAGTACGGGTGGAGCTCACTGCCCGGCGTGCTGCAGGCGGTCTACAGCCAGGCGCAGGTCGAGCTGCCGAGCTATCAGTTCTTCTTCGTCGCCGGCGGCCTCGCCGCGGCGCACATGACCGAGATCGCCGCCTGGCTGCGCCGGCACGTCTGGGGGTTGACCCTGGCCGCGATCGGGCTCGTGGCGCTCGGGTGGGCGCTCTACGCGATGAACCTGCTGCTCGGCGAGGCGCCGGCGACCGCGGCCGGGGTGTTCCAGCCCGCGGCGCTCGCGATGTTCGGCGGGTCGATGCTCGGGCTCGGGCTGATCGCGCAGCGGTTCGCCGACACCCGCCCGCCGGCGGGCCGGTTCTGGCGGTTCTTCGGGTGGGCCGGCGAGATCTCGTTCGGGATCTACCTCTCGCACATGATCTCGCTGCAGCTCCTCTCGCTCCCCGCCGTGCAGTCGGCGCTGCGGCTCGACCAGCTGCCGGTGCCGCTGACCGGCGTCGCGGTGTGGGCGCTGACCGTCGCCGGCAGCGTCGTGCTGGTGACGACCCTGCGC
Source organism: Candidatus Dormiibacterota bacterium (assembly GCA_049283435.1). Lineage (GTDB taxonomy): Bacteria > Chloroflexota > Dormibacteria > Dormibacterales > Dormibacteraceae > CAVTSA01. The sequence goes on along the minus strand of JBAPVZ010000482.1, from coordinate 1,669 downwards.
CACCTGCCGCTGGCGACGATCCTGACCGGTCGCCCGCGCCGCCGGCTGCCGCGCTGGCGCCGGTCCCGTCCCACCTCGTCCGCCCTCGCGAGCTGAGTCGGGGCCCCTCACCAAGTTCTTGGTTTGCGTGAGGCCCGGCTCTTCGGCAGTCTGAGAAGACTGCACGTCATGGAGATCCCTCTCGGTGCTGCTGCGGACCGGGCGCCGAGGGACGGTGGCCGGGCGGTCGGTCCGCGCGTCAAGCGGCCGCATCTGCCGCAGGTCGACGTCCTTCGGATTCTGCCCATGCTCGCCGTGGTCGGCGTGCACGCGACGATGTTCACGCAACCGGCGAACGCGGTCGGCGCGGACGCGGTGCTGGTGCTGCTGCACCTGAGCCGGTTCGCGTTCTTCTTCATCACCGCGTTCGTGCTCTTCTACGGGTGCGGATCGGATCAGATCGCGACCTGGTCGTTCTGGCGCCGGCGGGTGCCGCCGATCCTGCTCCCCTACGTGGCCTGGACCCTGATCTACTGGCAGTTCAACCGTCTCCTGCCGTGGGGCGGCTATGCGCCGACCGTGGAGGGCGCGCTGCTGCAGCTCGGCCACGATCTGGTCGTGGGCTGGTACCAGCTCTACTTCCTGCTCGTGACACTGCAGCTCTACCTGGCCTTCCCGCTGCTGGTCTGGCTCGTTCGCCGCACCCGGGAGCATCACCTGCTGCTGCTGTCGGTGAGCGCTGCGCTCGAGCTCGCGTGGCTCGTCGTCGTGCAGTACCGGTGGCACTCGCTGCCGCCGCTCGGGCAGCTTCTGTCGAGCGGCTCGCAATGGCTGCTGCCCTTCTATCAGTTTTTCGTCGTCGCCGGGGCGGTCGCCGCGGCGCACCGGGACGAGCTCACCCACTGGCTGCGCGACTACCGGCGCACGCTGCTGCTGATCTCGCTGACGCTGCTCGCATCGGGCCTCGCGCTCTACGCGTTCGACCTGCGCCTCGGCCAGACGCCGGCGCAAGCCGCGATGGTGTTCCAGCCGTCGACGGTGTCGGTGTTCCTCGGCGGGATGCTCGCCCTCGGCCTGCTCGCCCAGCACCTCACCGACACGCGGGAGCACACCGGCCGGTTGTGGCGGTTCATCCGCTGGGCGAGCGAGATCTCGTTCGGGTTCTTCCTCGCGCACATGATCGCGCTGCAGTTCTTCTGCCTGCCCGAGGTGCAGCGGGCACTCGGTCTGGATCGCCTCTCGACGCCGCTGGACGGCCTCTCGACGTGGACCCTCGGGGTCCTCGGCACCGTCGCGCTGGTCTCGGTGCTGCGCAACCTGCCCTTCAGCAGCGTGCTGACGGGGCGCCCTCGCCGTCCGCGCCACCCCCGCCTGCCCGTCGTCCTCGGTCCGCCCCCGCAGGCGCAGGCGAGCTGAGCCCGCGCCGATCGCCGGCCAGGTGACGCCCTGGGTCGGCCGGCGTGGGCCCGCATGCCCGCCGGCGGCCCCGTCACGTTGACGGTTGCACGGTGCGAAGCGAAGGCGATAGACTCGCAGCGGATTGAGTCGGACTCGCCGACTCAGGGCATTGTCGAGAGGGAGGAGCGGTCACGAGCCAGGCGTCCGGGTCGCACGCGCACCGGTTCCTCGGTGCTCGCCAGCTGCTCGCGCAGGAGCTGCAGCAGGCACGGCTGAGCGCCGGCCTCAGCAC